>CAZQCL010000171.1:0-4092 GCA_964592435.1 uncultured Oscillospiraceae bacterium | reverse complement strand
AACCACTCCAAATCGGTACCCGGTTCACAGAAAAACTCCAGCTCCATTTGCTCAAATTCTCGTGTCCTGAAAATAAAGTTACCCGGTGTAATCTCATTTCGAAAAGATTTACCGATCTGAGCTATACCAAAAGGTATCTTTTTTCTTGTCGACCTCTGAACATTTTTGAAGTTAACGAAAATACCCTGAGCCGTCTCAGGCCTCAAATAGATCTCTGACTGCGAGTCCTCGGTAACGCCCTGAAATGTCTTAAACATCAGGTTAAATTTTCGTATATCTGTGAAATTACCTGATCCGCAATCCGGGCACTTCACATCCTTTTCCTTTATGTATTCTGTCATCTGCTCATTCTTCCAGCCATCAACAGACAGTTCAATCCCCTGCTCCTTATTCCAGTCGTCAATCAGCTTATCGGCTCTATGTCTGGTTTTGCAGTTTTTACAGTCAATCAGGGGATCACTGAAGCCGCCCACATGACCCGAAGCGACCCACACCTGCGGATTCATCAGTATAGCACTATCCAATCCAATATTATAAGGGCTTTCCTGCACAAACTTCTTCCACCATGCCCTCTTAACATTGTTCTTAAGCTCCACACCAAGCGGACCGTAATCCCATGAGTTTGCAAGACCGCCGTATATATCCGAGCCCGGGTACACAAAACCTCTGTTTTTTGCTAATGCCACAATTCTTTCCATTGACTTCTCTGATAACATAAATGGAGCCTCCGTCTAATAAAATAATTTTTACCTATACATACCGCTTATCTCATCTAAAACACAATGCGCCGCAGAAAGCTTGCTCATAATCGGGAAATCCGTTACCGAACCATCCTTCCTCAATATCTTGATAATATTGGTATCCGTCCCGAACCCGGCGCCTTCCATTGTCACATCATTTGCAATAATAAGATCCAAATTCTTTTCCTCGACCTTCTTACCGGAATTCTCCAGCAAATTATCGGTCTCAGCGGAAAACCCTGCTAATATCTTATCTTCCTTTATCTTGCCCAATTCCTTTAATATATCTACATTTTTTACCAGCTGGAGTGTCAAATCATCCTCCACCTTTTTTATCTTTAGCTCCGCCACTGCCGCTGCTTTGTAATCCGATACTGCTGCCGCCATGATAACCACGTCACAGCTTTTAAACTGCTCCATTACGGCATCATACATTTCAGCTGCGGACGTCACCCCTATAAATTTCACGCCTTGCGGTTTTTCTATAGCAACCGGACCCGAAACCAAAACAACATCCGCTCCCCTCTCCACCGCTGCTTGTGCAACAGCGTAGCCCATCTTTCCTGAGGAATGGTTGGACAAATACCTAACGGGATCCAGAGCTTCTTTGGTCGGCCCTGCTGTCACCAGTATATTCAAACCCTCCAGGTCTCTTTTAGGCCTCAGCATTGCGCACACCCTTTCAACAATAACAGGCGGCTCCGGCAGCCTCCCTTTTCCTGAGGTTCCCTCTGCCATCCTCCCGGTATCTGGCTCCATAAAAAAATATCCCAGTTTTTTCAGCTTTTCGATATTCTGCTGGACAATAGGATTCGCATACATGTTGTAATTCATAGCCGGAACAATCAGAACAGGCGCTTTGCTTGCCATCACAGTCGTACTCAGCATGTCATCCGCAATACCCGCTGCCAGCTTGCCGATTATGTTTGCCGTAGCCGGTGCTAACAGAAACAAATCCGTCTTCTGTGCCAGCGAAATATGCCTGACATCCCATTTCTCAGGCTCGCCAAACATATCTGTCACAACCGGCCTGTGGCTAAGGGACCTGAATGTAAGCGGAGTAACAAATTCCTGTGCAGCGGCTGTCATGATGACATCAACCTCAGCGTTGAGCTTTTTAAGCCTGCTGACTACGTCAACTACTTTATATGCCGCAATTCCGCCGCAAACACCGACAACACAGGATTTACCCTTTAAACTCATCCTAACAGCCTCCTTCCATTTTTATTGTAAAAAGGTTAAGGTCAAAAATACTTAAACCTTAACCCGTCGTTTGTCCGCATTCTTGAAACGGACTCTTGCGTGTTTCTAACATACATCGCTATTTTATGCCACTCTTCGTCCTAATATATGTTATCTTTCCCTCGTTTATTTCATTCAATGCTATGGTCACCGGCTTCTCAGAGGCACATCTTGTCAACCTTTGAGCCCCTTCTACAATCTGTCTGGCTCTCTTGGCCGTTTCTACCACAAGCGTGTACCTGCAGTCAACCTTCTTCAACAAAGAACTAAGTGGTGGATATATCATTCTTGTCTCTCCCTTAAATTGTTTTCAAAATAGTTTAAAACATTAAATACACTTTCATATATCGTCAATAACATCGTTATTATTAATCTTCCCGGCTATCCTCTACCGTTTCCATATCCTTAGTGTTCAGTCTATGAGCAACGGTCTCCGGTTGCACGGCTGAAAGAATTATATGATCGCTGTCGGTAATAATTACAGCCCGTGTTCTCCTGCCATAAGTAGCGTCAATGAGCATACCCCTCTCCCGGGCTTCCTGAATGATTCTTTTAATGGGTGCCGACTCAGGGCTAACAATCGCAACAAGCCTGTTAGCTGAAACAATATTGCCAAAGCCGATGTTGATTAGTTTCATTAATATTCCTCCTTTAGTCCCGGATACAGTATTCTCCGCAACTGTCACTCAATATTCTGAATTTGTTCCCTGATTTTCTCAATCTCGCTTTTTACCTCTACAACATCTTTAGTTATTGATAAGTCATTTGCCTTTGAACCTATCGTATTTATTTCCCTGTTCATTTCCTGAACCAGAAAGTCCAGCTTGCGTCCAACCGGCTGATCCATTATAGCAAGCGCCTCCCTCAACTGCATGATGTGGCTCTTGAGTCTCACCAGCTCCTCATCTATACTGCACCTGTCCGCAAAAAGCGCCACTTCCATCTCCAGCCTGCTCTCATCAACTGTTTGCTGGTCAAGCAATTCCTTTATACGGGCTGTAAGCTTGAGCTTATACTCTTTTGGCACATCCGGTGCGCGTTTCGCAATCTCCGCCACCGCATCTTCGATACAATCAGCTCTTTCAAGCAGAACCCTTTTCAATCCTTCTCCCTCGATTTCCCTCATTGTGACCAATGCATGAAGCGCCTTATCAACAGCCACCTTCAACAGCGACCAAAGAAGGTCCTCATCCTCCTTCGCCTGCTCCACCTTAAGAACATCAGGGTACCTGGAAATAAGTGAAACACTTATGTCGTCCTTCAAATCATATTTGTCCCTAAGCGCCTCCACTGCAGAAATATATGTTTTGGCTAATGCTTCATCCAAGGTCACTTGCTTTGAGTCATCGCTGTGGTTTTGATATGTGATATAAACGTCTGCCTTCCCTCTTGATATAGCTTTACTCACAAGCTCCCGGACTCTTTCCTCAAGAAAGCCAATCTGCCGGGGCATTCTAACCGAAACGTCCGAATATCTGTGATTGACTGTCTTTATTTCAACTGTAAACTCTTTTCCCTCTTGTAAATTCTCGCCTCGGCCGAAGCCGGTCATGCTTCTTATCATACAAACCTCTATTTGTTGCCATATTTAATTGGTATTATAACATTAATTCCGAAGAAATTACATGTTAATTTGAAATATCACCGATTTCATACATGATAATAGCAATTACCGCCAGACCCGCTGTTTCTGTCCTCAGTATCCTGGGACCCAGTGTAACAGAACTGAATCCGTGGCCTACCGCCATCTCGACTTCAGCTTGCTCAAAACCGCCCTCTGGACCTATAAAAACACCGATTCTGCCAGGTTCGGTCTTAGCCTTCGCCTTACCTGCCCTCTGACCATATTGCTGCAGCTGCCTGCGAAGGCTACCATCCCTCTCCTCTTCATAGGTGATAAGCTTCAAGCTGCAGCCCTCTGCCATTTCCAGCGCCTTTTCAATCCTGACCGGCTCCGTTACCAATGGAACTATACCCCGGTCGCATTGCTTTGCTGCTTCAAGGGCGATTCTCCTCCATCTAGCGGTCTTATTTTCAATATCACGCGCATTATTGAGCTTGACTACAGTCCTGGCTGTCATCACCGGAACGATTCTCTTCACGCCCAGCT
>CAZQCL010000170.1:0-4094 GCA_964592435.1 uncultured Oscillospiraceae bacterium | reverse complement strand
GGTCAATTTTTAATGTGTTACTCTGATTATGGCAAAAGCAAATTCCTATCATAAAATGCGAAAATCACTATGCAGAGTAAGCTCTGGAAGATGATTTTGATTGTCGCGTTTCCGCTAATGACTGTCATCATAGTGATCGCGTCCATCGGAATTGGCTATGCGCTGCAGTATTTTGCAATCCTTAACAATGTTACGACAGCTTCGGATTTCAACCAGAATTTTAAGGATGATGTCGATCTAAAAATGTACTATTACGTTATCGACAGCCAATATTCTGATGGCCTGCCCGTCAAGGAGGTACAGACAGCGGAGACGATAGCGCGGAAGCTGATTGATACGACGACGGAAAAGGACAGCCTTCGTGCCATCAGTAGCGTGCTGAATCTATGCCATAACCTTGAGGATAAGATCAATGAGATTGCGGAAACGAAGGAGTACAATTCCCGTGAATACCAACTGGAAAACAACATATATATATTGACAGATCTGATTCAGGAGTACATGTATACCTACCTATACTATGAGGCAGTGCACTTGGATGCTCTGCAGACAACCATGATCAGAAATATGATTGTACTGATGGGCGTTGTTCTTATTTTATCGCTTGTGCTGTTGTATTTTCTTTTGACAAAGTCGAGAACGCTAAGCAGCAGGATTGTTGATCCTATTGACAGGATCTGTGAGCGTCTGGAAGCTATCGGTAAGGGCAGTTTGCTAGTTTGCGAACCGATTCAGGCCGATGTGGAGGAAGTGCAGATTCTTACGGACGGTATAGAGAGCATGGTTGGGCATCTGAAGCGGCAGATTGATAAGAACAGCGAACAGGAAAAACAGCGCAGACGTACTGAATTGGCATTGTTGCAGGCGCAAATCAATCCGCATTTTCTTTACAACACTCTTGATGCGATTATATGGCTGATCGAGTCCGGAGATATGAACGAATCTGTCACGATGGTCAGCAGTCTGTCAAATTATTTCCGCTTTTCCTTGAGTCGAGGAAAGAATGTCATCACGCTTGAGGAGGAAGAACAGCATATTAGAAGCTATTTGGAAATCCAGCAGGTGCGGTATCGGGATCTGATGGAATACGAGATTGATATTCAGGATCAGTTGAAATATTTCATTCTACCGAAGCTCACCCTGCAACCG
Source organism: uncultured Oscillospiraceae bacterium (assembly GCA_964592435.1). Taxonomy (GTDB): domain Bacteria; phylum Bacillota; class Clostridia; order Acetivibrionales; family DTU013; genus JAAYBT01. The sequence goes on along the minus strand of CAZQCL010000170.1, from coordinate 2,945 downwards.
CTTGTAGAAAACGCGCTCTATCACGGAATTAAAAACAGACGCCGGAAGGGCTTAATTCGCGTGACTGGCAGAGCGCAGAATGATAATCTGATCCTAGAAGTAGAGGACGACGGTCCCGGTATGGCTGCGGAACGTCTGGCCGAGGTGCGTGCGTACCTGGCGGATGGCGGGCGTGAAGGGTTTGGGCTTAGGACTGTGCACCAGAGGATTCAAATACTGTTCGGCGGGGAATACGGATTAACTGTGGAAAGTACAGCAGATGTAGGTACAAGGGTCATAGTGACCATTCCCATGCTGACTGTAGAAGAGTCAGGTGGGTAAGTCAACTATATAAGTTGAACTTAATTCAACTTATTACAACTGCAATAAAATGAAGTAAATACAATTTTAATTATTTGCATTCGGTTTCTGGAATGCAAATACTGCATACGAAGTTTACTTCATTTTATATTGCACGACAGGTGAAATTAGTGGCATCTATAAAACTGTGGCGGGAGATTGAGAGATGAAAATGAAAAAAAGTAAGCTTGTAATAGCTGTTTGTATTCTGCTCTTGATTTGCGGTTGTAAAAAAGAATTGCAGCCTCCAGTGGATGTGAGCGAAGATAAACTGATTGTCGTTGGCTTTTCGCAGGTCGGTGCGGAATCAGAGTGGCGTGTGGCCAATACCGAGAGTATTAAAGCGGCGCTGAGTGAAGAAAACGGATACGATTTGATATTTGACGATGCCAGGCAGGAACAGGAAAATCAAATCCGTGCAATCCGAACCTTTATCCAGCAGGACGTGGACTATATTGTGTTCTCTCCAAAAGTTGGAACCGGATGGAGGACGGTTTTGCATGAAGCAAGGGAGGCTGATATACCTGTAATCATGATCGATCGTAATATCGAAGCAGAGGACAAAAGTCTTATTACAGCATATATCGGTTCAAACTTTCGTGAAGAAGGCGAAAAAACCATCCAATGGCTGGAGGATCTGTTAGAAAAACAGGGAAGAAGTGAAAGTCCCATTCGTATAGTCCATATTCAGGGAACGATGGACTCCGCCGCACAGATTGGCCGGACTACTGCGTTAGAGGAGGGAATTGCACGACATTACAACTGGAGAATTGTTGCTCAGGAATGCGGTGACTTTACAAGGGCAAAGTCTTACGAGGTCATGAACGAAATTTTGGAGCGAACAAAAGACATCGATGTTGTTTACTGCGAGAACGACGGCGCGGCGCTTGGGGCGATTGATGCAATGGAAGAGGCGGGATTAAAATGTAATGCGCAGGACGGTATAATCGTTACATCGTTTGACGCGACGAAGCTTGCTCTGGAATACTGTCTTGAGGGGAAAATTGCGTTAGATGTGGAATGTAATCCGCTCCAGGGTCCCTATGTCGATGAGATAATCAAGAAACTGCAGCGTGGGGAGCCGATCGAACGTGAAAGATATATTGAGGAGAGCCAGTTCGACAGCTTCACTATCACGCGGGGAATGATTGAAGTCAGGAAATATTGAGATAATGAAGAAATGGTTGTTTTTTTACTATATAGGGTTGAAATATTACAGTTGACAATGTCCTTGCTGTGTATAGGAGCTTTTGTTGTTAGCTATTTTATTTATTTGGTTGGAATTCTTATTCGATTTTCCTCAACTGTTGTTTTATTTTTATCTTGTATGATATAAATAGTAATTAGAAGGAATGCCTTCAAAATAAATTATATTTGGGGAGGAAAGCGAAGTATGAAAAAATTAATTATGATTCTTCTCGTTGTGGTAATGGTTATTGGGCTATGTGCATGTGGTGGTGCTAAAGAACCCGCAGCTTCCAACGATACTGCGAAAGATACCATTAAAGTTGGTATTGTCAACAACCCACCGTCCGAGTCAGGATATCGTGCGGCGAATGTTGCGGACTTTGAAAAAGTCTTCACAGAAGCAAATGGATACAAGGTCTCCACTTTTTACAGCTTGAAGAATGATGAGCAGTTGAATGCAGCTCAGCAGTTTGTAACCGAAGGTGTAGATTACCTTCTTATCTCAGCCGCGGCTACAGATGGTTGGGATACTGTTCTTAAAAGCGCAGAAGAAGCTGGCATCAAAGTGTTCCTCTTTGACCGCATGATGAATGTAGATGAAAGCCTCTATGAAGCTGCTGTTGTTTCCGACATGGCTAATCAGGGCACTACTGCTGTTAATTGGTTGAAGGATCAAAAATTACCTGAGTATAACGTTATTCACATTCAGGGCGCAATGGGTTCTGATGCACAGATCGGCCGTACAGCCGCATTAGACGCTGAATTCGCAGCCGGCACCATGAAAAAGGTTGCACAGCAGACAGCTACATGGGATGAAGCTACTGCAAAGCAAATTGTTGAATCAGTAATCAATTCCAAAGAAAAATTCAATGTTATCTATGCCGAAAATGATGGTATGGCAAAGGGCGCTGTTGCAGCACTTGATGAAGCTGGTATCACCCACGGTGTTGGCAAGGATGTCGTTATAATGGGATTCGATTGCAACAGATGGGCACTTAGAGAACTGCTTGCAGGCAATTGGAACTATGATGGGCAGTGCAGCCCCTTCCAGGCAGCGGTAATCGAAGGGATGATAAAGAAACTTGAAGCTGGTGAGAAGCTCACTGAAAAGAAGGTTATTTCTGAAGAGAAAGGTTTTGACGCAAAGACTCTTACACAGGCTGATATTGATACATACGGTCTTGGCGAATAGACGCTAAATCTTACTCCATCTGACAACAGGAAGTTTGATCAAGGCAAAGTAAAGATATTACCTCCCGCTTTCAGCGGAAGTAATTCTGATGATGCCCGAGTATGTGCGATGCAGTGTATGTGGATGTTTTCCACATACACGCACCGCCATATTTATTAAACTTCCAATACATAAAGGACGGGTACTTATGCAAAACGATATTGTTTTATCCATGCGGAAAATATGT
>CAZQCL010000169.1:0-4119 GCA_964592435.1 uncultured Oscillospiraceae bacterium | reverse complement strand
AGCCCTCAATAGAAGAGCCATCAAACATACATTGATTGTCAAGTGCCTTCTCCAATTGTTTGGCTGTAATGGCCACATTCTTCAACATGCCGAATATATCGGTAAATTGCAGCCTGATAAATTGCACATTCTGTTCATCTACTATTCTTAGAATATCTTCCTTCTGAAGCTTAGGCATCGCATCATGCACCTCCATAACTCATTATATACCAAAAAAGCGCCTCAAACATGGGGATAGCCAGTTTCAGTACGCCTTTGTCCTTGCAAAGCAGAGGGGACAGATCCTGCCCCCTTTTCTGTATTATAGCACACAAACTCGATAATGCAACGCTATATTATTCCTTTTCAAACATATCCTTGCCTACTCCGCAAAGCGGGCAGACCCAATCCTCCGGAATATCCTCAAAGGAAGTACCCGGTGCAATTCCTCCGTCAGGATCGCCGACAGCCGGATCATAAACGTAACCACATGCTGTGCAAACATACCTTTCCATACTTTCCATCTCCTTTTCACAAATATTTACGTCTGATAATATACTATATTACCCTAATACCACCGGTGTAAACGCAAATATTTCGTTAAGCCCTGCCCTTGCCTTTTCCGCCAAGTACCAGTGCAAGCCCCACAAATATCAATACCACAGGCAAAGCATAGGGTCTTGTGTTAAAGCTCAAAATCTTATTCAAAGAGGACGAAATGAAAAACAAAAGTGACAGCCCCGTCAATATCCCGATTGGAATCAAAAGTCCCTTTTCCCTCGAACCAAAAATGTATAACTCAAAAAGTCCAAAAGCCACAGCAAAAATGTACAAAGGCCAGGTGAACCCCCAAAGGCCAAAAAATACATTTAGCTGAAATGTAATGCCCAGCACCAAAAATATGCCGCCCGGCACAAGCACCCCCGGATTTCCTCTATTGCCGGAGAAATAGCTGGAATGAAACATCAGTCCCGGTAAAATAAGAAACAGGGAAGGCCAAAGCTTTGAAATAACAGTCCAGATACTGATATGCTCCCATGGATTAAAAATATTTAAGCTCTTCAAAAGAAACAGCACACCCAAAATTACTAATATGACACCCAATGTCTTATTTTTCCTGCTCATAACAAAACCTCCTGCATTACTGCATATAACCGCTAAATATAATCAGCCATCATAATTCCTTCTATCCTATTATAATGATATCCTTATTAAATGTCTGAAATATTTGGGGTCTGATGCGAATTTACAGAATAGGAGGATAAGCGCAAGTCAGCTATCCTAAAGAACTACGTCATCTTGAAAGCACCGGCCGTTCTTTTCCAGCTTCCATATGACAAAACGGATACCCGAGGCAATTAAATCCGCTATTTTCATTACCGTATTCAGTCTGGTATTCTGAAGTATAAGAAAGTCCATATAGCCGCCAAAGTTTACAATACCGGTGACATACATATCCCCCACCGGCGGAAGCTCCTTATTAACGCCCGCTCCCGGCCTGACAGGCCCCGAGCCTATTCCCACATAGCCTATATGCTCCATGCTTCCCAGACATGCATCAATAGCAATGACAAAGGGGCTATCACAATCGGACGATATGCATTCCATAATTGTACTCAGATTCTTAGCATGCACCGGACTTTCAAGGGTACCATACACATACACACCTTTATTTTTTATGCCGGTAATTTTGTGGCCGATCAAAGGGCCAAGGCTGTCTCCTGTGGATCGATCCGTCCCGATACACACAAATACCAGCGATCTGCTACCCTTTTCCACAGCCCCCTCAATATGCTTATAAAGCACATCGGTAAAAATCTTGAAAGCCGTTACACCACTGGCGTTAATATATTGCTGTTGAATGGCTGATGCTTCGGAAATCATAATTGCTCCCTGAAACCTTTTTTTATATATTATTTCCAAAGTGCACCCTTTTATTACATTTTTGAAGTAATTTACTTCGTCCTATTAATTTGATATTATAAACAAGGGGTGTTTTTACGGAATCATTAAATAGGAGCAGGTTGTTTATTGAAGAAATAGTTGATGGGATGCTTGACTGGGTCAGAGTTATTGATACCGATGATAACGTCATTTACATGAATAAGGCCATGTCTGAAGGTCTGGGCACGCATGCAAAAGGTCAAAAGTGTTATGAGGCACTTGGCCGAGTTAGTCCCTGTGGCAATTGCACCTCGCGTAAAACCGTCTTGAACGGTACCTCCCATGAAAAAGAGGAGCACGCATTTGGCAGAGTCTTTTCTGTTATGTCCTCTCCCTTGAAAAATATGGATGGAAAAATTGTCGCCGTGGTGGAGGTTCTTCGTGAAACTACTCATATTAAAGAGTTATACAGGGAAATGGAAGAACAGAATCAAAAGCTCAAAACTGAAGTCGAAATGGCAAAAGATTTGCAGATGAGCCTGCTACCTGGCCCGCCTGCTGATTCCCGTCTGGATTTTTCCATGATATATATGCCCTGCGAATCCTTGGGCGGAGACTTCATCGATATATTCTATATAGACGATTCCCACCTGGGACTATACCTGGCGGACGTTTCCGGCCATGGCGTTCAGGCCGCCCTTCTGACCATATTTCTTCGCTCCACTCTCAATAAAAAGCTGCTGGATCCGGCAAAGGCACTTGAGGAGCTCTTTTATGAATTTAACCACAGCAAACTGAACCAGGAATTATACATAACAATATTCTATTGCATTATTGATCTGGATCATAAGAAAATGATTTACTCCAATGCTGGACTAAACGTCGTTCCTGTAGTTTTCAACGACACGAGATTTGAACTGCTAAGGCTTCCCGGTGTTCCTATCAGCAACTGGATGGAAAAGCCCGGCTATCTCAACGGCACAATAGACCTCCAATCCGGCGATAAGCTGTTCCTATGTTCCGATGGCATTCTTGAAACGAGAAATAAAAAGAATGAACAATATGGAGAGGATCGACTGCTGAAAATTCTACTGCATAGCCATTCCAAGCCGAAACAGGTTCTGCTGAAGATTAAAAAATCAGTCTTTCAATTTGCAGGCAAAAAGGATTTGCAGGACGATATGACGATGGCATTACTGGAAATCAAGTAAGGGACAGCCTAAGGTCGCCCGGCCATCAAATGATCGGACGGGTTCAGAAACGAGAAGAGCTTTGGCTTACCAGAGGCTCCCTAACAGGATTCAGTCAAAAGAATGGTACACCGCCGACACGACTCTGTCAATCCCGGCAAGATCCTTGTAGCTTCGGATATTATTGAAGCAACAGCGTGCGCTTATACCATCGCGAGGCCTGCTATAGCCAGAACCGGCCTCTCCGGACATAAGCCCTGCTACAGCCTCAGCCTGATCGTAGCCTGTCTCAAATGCCAGCATTCCACCATCTTTCAGATATTCAGGTGCCGCTCGAATAATTTCTCTGAAAAAGAAAAGTCCGTCATTGCCTCCGTCCAGAGCTTCAATTGGCTCATGGCCTCTAACTTCCTGCTGCAATCCCTTGATATCGCCACTGCGGACATATGGCGGGTTTGAAACAATCACATCAAATCGCTCCTCCGGAGATGTCGGAGCTTTCAAATTCTCGAACAAATTGCTTTGAACAAATAAGACCTTGCCTTCCACGCCATTTAGGCGGGCATTTCTTTTTGCAATCTTCAGGGCAGCATCCATTTTCTCAACCGCTACCACATTACAGCCGGGTATATAATGAGCCAGGCTTATTGCAATGCAGCCCGAGCCGGTGCCTATGTCAAGGATCCTACAACTGCAACCGGAAGCCCCGCCTTTGCCCTCGCCCCCATCACCGTCATTGCCCTTGCCCGCAACCTCGCCCTCGCCCTTGCTCCCATTCCTGCAAAAATCAATGACCGCCTCCACCAGCAGCTCAGTTTCCTGCCTGGGAATCAGCACTCCCGGCGCCACTTCAAAAGTAAGGGACATGAACTCCTGCACCCCGGTCAGGTATTGAAGTGGATATCCCAATGTGCGTTTCTTCAGAATGGACATATAATCCCGAAGCAAGCCATCATCCAGCTCCATGTCTGCGTGGGCATAAAGATAAGCTCTGTCGCACTTTACAACATGACAAAGCATTACCCCGGAATCAACTTCCGGGGCATCTATACCCGCTACCTTTAAT
>CAZQCL010000168.1:0-4139 GCA_964592435.1 uncultured Oscillospiraceae bacterium | reverse complement strand
TTATGATGGCTTCCTGGCCTGTTCAGATGACGACCTGGCAGCTGCCCGGATGGGATGCGGTCAGTTCAGCAACACCGCTGGCATTGGTTAAAGAAGGCAGTGAAGCTGTGGGACAACTTCCCCAGTTCAGAGATTTATTTTTAGGGAATATCGCAGGTACTATCGGTGAAACATCTGCATTGGCATTGCTGATAGGAGCTGCCTATCTTTTCATCAGGAGAATTATCACTCCTGAAATACCACTGACCTTTATTGGTACGGTTGGAATTATGACCTGGATATTCGGTGGTGCGCAGCCCTTTACGGGGGATTATATTTATCACATTTTTTCCGGCGGTCTGATGCTTGGAGCCTTTTTTATGGCAACGGATTATACTACCTCACCGGTGACAATCAAAGGAAGAATAATCATGGGTGTGGGCTGCGGACTATTAACATCGATCATAAGATTGTACGGAGGGTATCCGGAAGGTGTATCCTATTCCATACTGCTTATGAACCTTGTGGTACCTATGATTGACAGATATTTGATACCAAAGAGCTTTGGAGGAGGTGCCGTAAAGAATGCGTGATATGTTGAAACCAACATTATCGTTGCTTATTATATGCCTTGTTATGACCTTCTGTTTGGCTTTTGTATACAGCATCACAAAGGATACCATTGTGCAGCGTGCGGAAAAGGATGCGGAAGAACAAAGGAGGCTGGTCTTAAGTGAAGCTGATAGCTTTAAAAAGCTTGAAGGCTGGGAAAGCGAAGATCAGAGCGGCCTGGTAAGCCAGGTATATGTGGCTTATAGGGATGAAGAGCTTGTAGGGTACGTTTTCAACGCATCGCCTAAGGGCTACGGCGGAGAAATGGCAGTGACGGTTGGTGTAAGCAATAAAAATGAGATTACAGGTGTTCAGATAGGCAATAACCAAGAAACGCCCGGGCTGGGCTCCAAAACGGCAGATGAGGCATTTACGGTGCAGTATGTAGGCAAAGACATCAGTAGTAGCTTAAAAGTGACCAGACTACCGGCTAGGGCAGACAATGAGATAGAAGCAGTCAGCGGCGCTACTGTCAGCTCAAATGCAGTAACAAAGGCTGTTAAGGCGTCTGCAGAGCTTGGGGAAAAGCTGTTGGATGGAGGTGGTGTGAAGTGAATTTGTTTAAAATATTTAAAGACGGCATTATAGATGAAAATCCAACCTTTCGTCTTGTACTTGGCACTTGTCCGACGTTAGCCATAACGACTACTGCAATAAACGGTATAGGCATGGGTCTTTCAACAACTGCAGTTCTAATAGGCTCTAATGTGGTCATTTCGCTTCTTAGAAGGTTTATTCCTGCAAAGGTGAGAATGCCTGCATTTGTCACAATCATAGCCAGTTTTGTTACAATTGTCCAGTTGCTGTTAAAGGCGTATGTGCCCGCTCTGGACAAGGCACTGGGAATCTATATCCCGCTTATTGTTGTAAACTGCATTATTATGGCAAGGGCGGAGTCCTTTGCATCTAAAAACCCTGTGCTGGATTCTGCTGTTGACGGATTAGGCATGGGAATAGGATTTACAATTGCGATTACGCTCATCGGGAGCATCAGAGAGATTTTAGGCAGCGGCAGCATTTTTGGCATGCAGCTTTTTGGAGCAGCTGCCAGCCCGGCACTTGCCATTATCCTTCCTCCTGGGGGTTTCCTGATATTCGGGCTTTCCATAGGGCTTGTGAATCTTATTACAAACAGGCAGGTATTAAAACCGGGCGGGTGCGGTGGTAATATTAATGGATGTGAAGGCTGTGGCGCACATTGTGCTCCGGAGACATCAGTGGAGGAGGGTGAAAAATAATGCTTCAAAGTATACTTATAACGTTTATATCAGCTGTTTTCATTGATAACTTTGTGGTTGTTAAGTTTTTAGGTATTTGCCCTTTCCTAGGTGTTTCTAAGAAAGTAAATACGGCTGCCGGAATGGGTGTGGCAGTAATTTTCGTAATGGCGCTTGCATCGGCGGCTACATGGGCAGTCCAGGCGCTTGTTTTAAATCAGTTGGGACTGGAATATCTGCAGACGCTTACTTTTATACTTGTTATTGCAGCGCTGGTACAGCTGGTGGAGATGGTTCTGCAAAAGACCAGTCAGGCGCTGTATAAGGCGCTGGGAATTTATCTTCCGCTCATTACGACAAACTGTGCCGTACTTGGCGTTTGCATATTGAATATTGAGGCAAATAATAATTTCCTTATTTCTGTATTGAACGGCGCATTTTCAGGGGTAGGTTTTACACTGGCAATCGTGCTGTTTGCAGGTATAAGGGAGCGTCTTGAAACTGCAGAGGTTCCCAGATGCCTTGAAGGATTCCCGATTTCGCTGATTTCGGCATCCTTGGTTTCACTGGCATTTTTGGGTTTCCAGGGTTTACTTAAATGAAGGTCCGGAGGGATGATATATGGTTGATGTATTAATAGCGGTGGCAATAGTCGGCGTCCTGGGGCTTATTTTTGGAATAGGCCTGTCCTACGCTTCAAAAGTATTTGCAGTCAAGGTAGATGAAAGAGTGATCCAGGTGCGTGAGGTTCTGCCCGGGGCTAACTGCGGTGCTTGCGGCTTATCGGGCTGTGACGGGTATGCGACTGCCGTGGTTGAGGGGCAGGCAGATACAAACGCCTGTCCTGTAGGAGGAACTGTGGTGGCCGAACAGGTTGCTGCGATTATGGGCGTTGAGGCCGGTGAAATTAAAAGGACGGCAGCAAGGGTTTTGTGCAACGGGCGTTCAAGTGTGAGTAAAGAAAAATATGATTATCAGGGAATAAACAGCTGTGCTGCCGCTTCTCAGCTCTTTAGCGGACATAAAGCCTGCGCATATGGATGTCTGGGACACGGTGACTGTGTGGCGGCATGCCCTTTTGATGCTATCACGATTACAGGCGGTATCGCCAGGGTTATCGAAGATCGTTGTAAAGCCTGTGGGAGATGCGTGGCCGCATGCCCCAAGGGCTTGATTGAATTGATAGATAAGACGAAGAAGTACTCCGTCATGTGCAAATCCAGGGATAAGGGAGCCGTTACTAAGAGTAATTGTCAGGTCGGTTGCATAGGCTGTATGCGCTGTATCAAGGCATGCAAATATGACGCGATCCATATGGATGGAACGCTGGCGAAGATTGACTACGACAAGTGCACCAACTGCGCAGAGTGCACAAAGGCGTGCCCTACTATGGCGATTAGGGTTATGGATTTTGGGGAATAAAGTAATATATCTTATAAAGCGAAATAATGTATGGTGCGTGGCTATAAATCATGCATCAGGCTACGTCACAGGCAGAATGTAATATTCTATCTCTCAGAAGTTATACTTGCAATAATTAATGACGGCGTAGCACATATAAAACAAAAATAATAAGACAGTTCGAAACCATCCTGTCTGTAAATAAAACTAAGGGTCAGCCGCAAAGGTGTAAAGGTAACTGCATTTATGTGGTATGTAATTGATTTATATAGTTTGATTTATAGGGGCGGAGAGCCCCTTTTTTGATGGAATGCCTCCCGAGGAAAAGGGACAGACTTATAGCGGAGTGGATGGTGGGATGGAGTAGGCATGGACACTGAAAAAATGAATACAGATACGGGGATGGTAAAGTGGAGATGCAAAAAGTGAACAAGGAAGAGGCAAAAGTGAACAAAGAAGAGGCAAAAGTGAACAAAGAAGAAAAAAGAAAGAATAATATCAGCCGGAATATCAGGTTTATAGCTGAAGCAGCTGTTATTGCCGCCATGTATGCGGCACTTACTATTCTGATTCCCGGAGGGTCGGGACAGGTACAGGTAAGGGTTTCCGAGGCGCTTACGGTTCTTGCCTGGTTTACACCTGCGGCAATACCGGGCTTGTTTATCGGCTGCCTTACTGCCAATATCTTTGTAGGTGCCGGTATTTATGATATTGTATTTGGCAGCCTTGCCACGCTCATTGCAGCATATCTTACCCATAGGATGCCCTCGAAGCTGCTGGTGCCTCTGCCGCCTGTGATTGTTAATGCGGTATTTGTAGCCTTTATATTAAACATATCAATTAATGCGCCGCTACTTATTACAATAGGAACTGTCGCATTAGGCGAAATTATTGCCTGCTACGGACTGGGTTACCCGCTGATGCTGCTCT
>CAZQCL010000167.1:0-4223 GCA_964592435.1 uncultured Oscillospiraceae bacterium | reverse complement strand
GGCCGAGTCTTTGTCAACACCGTTAATCTGTTACTTTACGGGCGCATTGATCTGCCTTTTTCCACCTTATTTTGCTCCGTTTTTGGCGAAATTCTTTTTACATCGGGCATTTTGCGATGTAGCATGCTTTGAGTTCTGCTGCACAATATATTGCGGGTAGGTATGAAAGCTTGTCACTATATATTGTGCAGCTAAGTATATTAAGGTTACATCGCAAAAGCCTTACATTATAATACCTGTCGCGTGCCAAACTTCGAAACGCTTAATCCCGAAGCTCCGTCTCCTTTGCTTTTCACAATGCACTTACACTCATGTCCTTGCCGCTTATGCCTGAATAACTTCCAAGCCGCCCATATACTTTCTCAAAGCCTCAGGTACTTCAACAGAACCATCAGCCTGCTGATAGGTTTCCAGAATACACGCGGTTGTTCTCCCCAAAGCAACGCCAGACCCATTAAGCGTGTGAACAAACTCCGTCTTTTCGTTCGGTCCTCTCCTGAACTTTATATCCGCTCTCCTGGCCTGAAAGGACTCAAAATTACTGCAGGAGGAAATTTCCACATATCTATTGTAGCTAGGCATCCACACCTCGAGATCATATGTCAGTGCCGATGAAAATCCAAGATCTCCGATGCACAGCTTTACAACTCGATAGGGAAGTCCCAAAAGCTGCAGTACCTCTTCTGCGTCGTTTGTCAGCTTTTCCAGTTCTTCATAGGAGCTTTCCGGCGTTGTAAACTTAACCAATTCCACCTTGTTAAACTGGTGCTGCCGTATCAAGCCTCTTGTATCACGCCCAGCTGAGCCTGCCTCCGCCCTGAAGCAGGCTGAGTAAGCCGTATGGTATATGGGAAGCTCCTTCGCATCAAGAATCTGCTCTCTATACATATTTGTTACAGGTACCTCAGCCGTGGGAATCAGAAAATATTCAGTATTTGCCACCTTAAAAGCGTCCTCTTCAAACTTAGGAAGCTGGCCGGTCCCTACCATGCTATTCCGATGAACCATAAAGGGCGGAAACACCTCGCTATATCCATGCTTCCCTGTATGAAGGTCAAGCATGAAATTCATTAATGCTCTTTCCAGCCTGGCACCGGCATTTTTATAGAATGTAAACCGCGCGCCGGTCACCTTTGCAGCCTTTGAAAAGTCGAGTATATCAAGTGCTTCTCCGATGTCCCAATGAGCCTTAGGTTCAAAATCGAATTTAGTAGGTGTGCCCCATTTCCTTATTTCCTGATTGTCCGAATCACTATCTCCCAACGGAACAGCTTCATTCGGGACATTCGGTATGGTCAAAACGATCTCCGCAATCTGGTCATCCGTTTCTCTGATCTGTTGATCCAGTTCCTTTATTTCATTTGAAAGCGCCTTCATCTCCTCCATAAGAGAAGACGTGTCCTTACCTTCCTTTTTATATTGGGGTATTAGCTTAGAGTCAGCATTCTGCTTACTCTTCATAGTTTCCGCCTTAAAAATGAGCTCGCGCCTTTTAACATCCAACGCCTTAAACCCATCTATATCGAATTTACCTTTGCTCTTCAGCAGAGCCCTTTGCAGCAGTTCCGGCTCATTTCGCAATAATTTAATGTCAAGCATATTATCCCTCTTTCCACCTGTATGTTGCCATAGTAAAACTATTATAATACACACCTGTCACTGAATACAAGACTTCCCACTTCATATTAATCAGAGTAATTCGAAATATGCGTCCTCCTTGCAGTATCAATTGCCTTAATTTCTTCTGCAGAAAGCGCATGCTTGGATTTACCTCCTACAACAGGCTTAGCATAGGTCGAAGAGCTGTCCCTGGAATAAAGACTGCTAATTACAACCCCATCATCATTGTAATCAAGTAATGCTATAGAAAAGCTCAAATCACTTCCCACATCATCGAAAGCATTATACCTGATAATTCCAACCTTTTGCACACAATAATACATATTCCTTTTAATGGTATTTAATTGATATTCCAATTCCCTGTTTTTTTCTATGACGCTGTTTGTCTTCTCAATGCAATCATAAAGAATCTCTTCAATGTTTGCTCCACTTAAACCATTCATAAACTTATAATACTTCGAATTCAATCTCCGTATCTTTTTTTTACTCGATAAATTCATAATAAACAAAATCAATATGATAAAAAAATTGAATCCAATTAAAATAATCCATTCAAATGGAATACCAAAAACCTTACCCATGTTTTCTCTCCTTCACAATATCATCTGTAAAGCATAATATAGGAAAATGTTTCACGTGAAACATTTAAAAAGCACCTGTCCTTATTCCCTATTTGTTCATTTTTTCAACGAGGCTAATAATTCTGTCAAGCTCATCTAAAGAGTAGTATTCAATAACTATCTTACCATTTTTCTGGTTATTCATTATTTTTACCTTCGTGCCGAACACTTCTCTGAATCTATCTTCAATAGCCCGGTATTCCGCAGCATCATCATTCTTTTTCTTTTTAGTTTTCTTTTTAGTCTTTAGACCTTTTACAAGCAATTCTGTTTCGCGTACACTTAGCTGTTTCCTAATAATTTCTTCAGCGACCTTGAATTGAAGTGATTTTTCCTCTATAGCAAGCAAAGCCCTTCCATGACCGCTTGTAATCTCACCTTCAATAAGCAGCTTTCTAATCTTCTCCTGCAGCGAAAGCAGCCTCAGTGAGTTAGCAATAGCAGGCCTGCTTTTTCCAACAGTAGCGGATATCTCTTCCTGCGTCATACCAAAATCATCAATCAGCTTGTTGTAGGCTTCAGCTTCCTCTATGGGATTTAAGTCCTCCCGCTGCAAGTTCTCAATCAGCGCTATCTCCATTACCTGTTTATCTGACAAGTCCCGTACTATAACCGGAACAGTCTTTAAACCGGCAATTTTTGCAGCTCTCCATCTTCTTTCGCCGGCGACGATTTTATATCCGGTCCCATCCCGTTGTACTATCAAGGGTTGAACCACACCATGTTGCTTTATAGACTGTGCAAGCTGATCTATCTTTTCGCCGTTAAATGCCTTACGGGGTTGTCCGCTGTTAGGCTCCATATCATTTATTCTAATTTCTTTAACACCTGTATCACCGGTATCGGCCGATGTAATCAATGCGCCTAAACCCTTCCCCAATCCCTTTTTCATCTACGATCCCACCTCCTCAGAATAATCTATAACTTCCTGCGCAAGATCAAGATAACACTCTGCCCCTTTTGATTTTGGATCGTATAATATAATAGGGAGTCCGAAGCTGGGAGCTTCACTGAGTCGGACATTCCTTGGTATAATAGTCCTATAAACCTTGTTCCGAAAATGCTTCTTAACATCATCAACTACTTGAATGGAAAGATTTGTACGGGCATCAAACATCGTCAATACCACACCCTCCACGTCCAGTGCCGGGTTTAGATGCCTTTGCACAAGATTTACGGTGTTCATGAGCTGGCTCAATCCTTCAAGAGCATAATACTCACATTGTATTGGAACCAATATTGTATCGGCTGCAGTTAGCGAATTTAAGGTAAGAAGTCCGAGGGACGGAGGACAATCAATCAAAATGAAATCATATTTTTTTCTTATTCCTTCTATCGCCATCTTCATTCTTGTCTCTCTTGAAATGAAAGAGACCAGTTCAACTTCAGCACCCACCAGCTGAATGTTAGAAGGGCACAGGTATAAGTTATCGACAACTGTTTTGAGCAATGCATTTTCTATTTTTTCATCATTGATAATAACATCATATATAGATTTGTCTATTGTTTTCTTATCGATTCCAAGGCCGCTTGTTGTGTTACCCTGTGGGTCCACATCAATAATAACCACTTTTTTTCCCTTAACTGCAAGGCAGGAACTAAGGTTCACTGCAGTTGTGGTTTTTCCCACTCCGCCCTTTTGGTTTGCAATAGCTATTACCTTGGCCAATTATTTCACTCCCCATATAATAGTATACGCGCATTGGTATGCTTGCAGATATTATAACATTAATTATGAATATTTTACATGTATATTAGAATTCTTTATAATTTTAACCTTTGGTATTGGTTTTAATTTCTGTTTTTTTAATGTTGTATCCGGTTTTGGACGGTCAAAACCGGCAAAAAGTCGCCATTCAAACGCCGTGGTCGCTGCTAGGGCACAACAGAGAAAAAACTTCCATACACCGTAGCAGCGAAAAAACTTATGGGGCAGTCGGCGCTTATTCGCCATCTAGGTTGCATAGGCGAGCAGATAGTATA
>CAZQCL010000166.1:0-4229 GCA_964592435.1 uncultured Oscillospiraceae bacterium | reverse complement strand
TGGATAACCGTTTAGTTTATCCACAGGTTGTCATTACGTCCTGTCGTAAGATTCTGCGGGGTCATCCTGAGTGAAACGAAGGATCTTTGACCCCAATCACACAAATCTCATGCTGATATTTGCCGCTTTTACTGTATGCGTAAGCTCTCCGACGGAGATCATGTCCACTCCGGTGAGCGCCACGTCGCGAACTCTATCCAGATTGACATCACCGGACGCCTCTGTCAGCGCCCGCCCGCCTACGAGCTTTACGGCCTGCTTCATCATTTCCGGGCTCATGTTGTCGAACATGATTATGTCTGCCCCCGCCTCCAAGGCCTCGACAACCTGCTCAAGAGTTTCTGCTTCCACTTCTATTTTAACGGTATGCTGAATCCCTGCTCTGGCCTGCTCCACCGCCTGCGTGATACTGCCCGCAGCCTTGATATGATTATCCTTAATCAATACACCGTCCGAGAGGCAGAACCTGTGATTGCTGCCGCCTCCGGCGCGCACTGCATATTTCTCAAGCTGTCTTAGGCCGGGCATCGTTTTTCTGGTATCAATAATTTCCACCGGCAGATCCTGCACCCTCGAACAAAACTCCGCTGTTTTCGTTGCTATCCCCGACATGTGCTGCAAGATATTCAGCGCTGTCCTCTCGCCCTTCAATAATATAGAGGCATCGCCCTCAAATTCCAGAAACACGAATCCCTTTGCCACCCTGTCGCCGTCCCGGACGTTGCGTTTAAAGGCTGTTCCTTCGTCCAGTAGCTTGAACACTCTCTCAAATATTTCTATACCGGCCACAACCAGCTCTTCCTTTGCAATAAGCACGGCCTTTGCCCGGGTTCCCGCTTTTACCGTGTTGTCGGTGGTAATGTCCCCGAAGGGCATGTCCTCCTTCAGCGCGTTTATAATCAGGTCATCCGTGTAAAATTTGTCCGGCATGGCTTCCTCCTGTGGCATTTTGCCTTTCCTAATCGATTTTCTTGATGATGTGCCTTTTCCACTTTTCGTCGTCCGTTCTGTCGAAGTCTGAGCGGAAATGTGCTCCGCGGCTCTCTTCCCGCTCCAGGGCAGATTCTATGACCAGCTTGGATAAAAGCGTAATATTCTGCAATTCGCAGTCTATGATTGACTCATTTTTCATATCCTGAATTTTCTGCGCGTACGACGACACCTTATTTAATGCAGCCGACAAGCCCTCTTTATTTCTTATGATTCCCACGTTCATCGTCATTTCGTCCTGGATATCGGCTATTGAGGCCTTAATGTCAAGCTCCGTCGGCTTGCGGTCTGTTTTATATTCAAAGTCCTCAAGCTTGACGCTCCTGCCGCTGCATATGAGCATTTCCTCTACCTGCAGCGCAATCATCCGGCCGAACACAAGTCCTTCCAGCAGTGAATTGCTGGCCAGCCTGTTCGCTCCGTGGATACCGTTGCAGGCGGTCTCTCCGCAGGTGTAGAACCCTCTTATATTCGTCCTTCCGTGAACATCGGCCCGAATACCGCCCATGCAGTAATGCTCCGCAGGCGCCACCGGGATCATATCCTTTGCTATATCGATTCCGTAGCTGAGGCATGTTCTATATATGTTGGGAAATCTGTTTTCGAGATATTCCTTTCCTTTGAAGGTGATATCCACATAAACGCAGTCTGAGTCCGTCTTTTTCATTTCTTTGAAAATTGCCCGGGAAACTACGTCTCTGGGAGCCAGCTCGTCCAGCGAATGATATTCCGGCATGAACCGCTTGCCGTTGATGTTTTTCAGCAGCCCGCCTTCTCCGCGCACCGCTTCTGATATAAGGAAGCTTTTGTTTTCCGGGTGATACAATACCGTAGGGTGGAACTGGATAAATTCCAAGTCCATCAATTCCGCTCCGGCCCGGTATGCCATGCATACGCCGTCGCCTGTGGCTACCTCGGGGTTGGTGGTATTGCTGTAGAGCTGCCCGAATCCGCCTGTGGCGCAGACAACGATGTTGGATAAGTATAGCTTTAGACAATCCGCATCCTCGTCGTAGGTCAGCACGCCCTTGCATGCGCCGTCTTCGGTAAGCAAATCTATTACAAAGCACCTTTCACGTATTTCGATATTCGAATGATGCTTTACTGATAAAATCAGCTTATCCAAAACCTCTTTCCCGGTAGTGTCGCCGGCATGAATGATTCTGTTCATGCTGTGTGCAGCTTCTCTGCCCAGAGAAAGCTCATGCTTGGGCGTTTTATCGAAATTCACTCCGAATTTGCACAGTCGGTCAACGTTCTGCGCTGCTTCATTGACGAGTACCCTGACTGTATCTTCGTTACATAGGCCTGCGCCCGCGTAAAGGGTATCCTTTAAGTGCAGCTCGGGGGAGTCCTTCTTGTCGAGAGATACAGCTATGCCGCCTTGGGCCAGTACGGAATTGCTTATATCAAGTGTTTCCTTTGTCAAAATGGCAATGTCGTATTCCTCCGGAATTTCAAGCGCAGTGTAGACTCCTGCAATTCCGCTTCCTATTATAATAACATCGTGGTATTCCTTTTGAAGGTCTCTTGTATCAAAGTCTGCCAGATATCTATGCTGGTTCAATGGTTGCTGGTTCAATGGTTTATCCTTCTTTCGCTTTGTCAGTTTCATTTATTTATCTATACTACTCGATTTCCGCATAATTTTGTGCCAGCAACTACAGACTTTCGCCTGCAATTACCCTTTACCCTTTGTTTCTTGGGCGCTTTCCCGCAACTGGGCCTTTCGCCTTTGCCTTTATCACCCGCAACTATACCTGCAGCATCCTGTCCAGCGGAATCCTGGCTTTTTCGCTGATTGTTTCATCCAGTGTGGTATTATACTTCATGTCCCGCAACGCTTCATATATGCTCTGCAGAGTCGTCTTCTTCATGTTCGGGCAGACAAGTCCCGTGGAGAGCATATAAAACTGTTTGTGGGGATTATCCTTAATTAGCTTATGGAGAATACCCATTTCTGTTCCGATAATGAATTTATCCGAATCGCTGGAAGCTGCATATTCTATGATTTGCTTCGTACTTCCCACAAAATCGGCCAGCTCTACTACCTCCGGCCTGCATTCGGGATGAACCAGAAGGATTGCATCCGGGTGCAGCTCCTTTGCCTTAATTGCGTCCTCAGCCCTGACCCTGTGATGGGTCGCGCAGAAGCCCTCCCATAAAATAATCTTCTTTTCCGGCACTCCCTGTGCTATATAGGCACCGAGATTACAATCGGGAACAAAGAGTATCTCCTCCTGTTCCAGCGATCTTATGACCTTTATCGCGTTTGAAGAGGTACAGCAAATATCACATTCTGCCTTTACTTCGGCAGTGGAGTTGATATAGCAGACCACAGCGGCTTCGGGATGCTTCTTCTTTTCTTCCCTCAATGCCTCGGCAGTTACCATGTCCGCCATGGGGCATCCGGCATCTATTTCGGGAAGCAGGACCGTTTTGTCGGGTGAGAGCAGCTTCGCGCTTTCGGCCATAAAGTTCACCCCGCAAAATACTATTACATCATATGCGGTGCTTGCGCAATATTGGCTTAAGGCAAATGAATCACCCACAACATCGGCAATTTCCTGTACATCGCTATTTTGATAATAGTGAGCAACGATAACTGCATTTCTTTCTTCTTTCAATTCTGCAATTTTGCGAACTACTTCCTGCTTATTCATTCTAATCCTCCGTACCAACAGCATGGATTTAACCGTACGCTTGCAGTTTTCTATTTCCCAGGCTGCATACTTTAGTACATTTTATTCTAACCTCTACTACCATATTTGTAAAGAGTGACACAGGGACGTTTTCCCTGTGTCATTGTGCGGTACCATGCACAAAGCCCTGTGTTTAATTAACACAGGGCTTTGATATAAATCCGGCAGAGACCTACTTTCCCGGGCCGTCACCAGCTCAGGGATTGTCCTGTGGCAGATGAGACATCTGATTACGTGGGGATTTTCTGTCCGGCAAGGAGGATGGAGGCGCAGATACTTTGTGTATCTAAGCCGACGACAACACAGCCGGACGGGAAATCAGCGCGTAATGCTTGGCTCAGATGCCTCAGGGCAATCCCTCATATCCTGGGCACTGAGAAGCTTAACTGTCGTGTTCACAGGACAGGCTGCTTTGCTTATCGTATACCTGTCTCAAACCGCAAGGTAGTAATATACATAATGCGAGATTCCTTTTTGTATGTACAAAGCCCTGTGTTTAATTAACACAGGGCTTTGATATAAATCCGGCAGAGACCT
>CAZQCL010000165.1:0-4260 GCA_964592435.1 uncultured Oscillospiraceae bacterium | reverse complement strand
ATTAATATACTTTTCCACAGCTACATGGTTATTGGGCATATAATACCGAAAGCAAACAAATGACTGGCACTGTACGATATTGGAAAAATGGCTCAATCAATTGCATTACTGCCCACTATAGTTGATATATTGAGGAACAGATAGCTTTAACTGAAGAGATAGTTTCTTCTTCAAAGGCAATGGCAAGCATGTCTGAAGAGCTATCGGGCCTGATTAGGAATTTTAAAATATAAGACGCCGATTAAAATTAAGGGGGATACCGTGTTAATGCGGTATCCCTTTTAATAATTCAAAATCAATCGATGAGTCCCTGTTCCTTCAAAAAGTCGTTGGCTACCTGCCTTGGCTGCTTCTGAAGCTCATCTACCTGATAGTTCAGCCCGACCATAATATCATTAGTCAGCACTTGACCCAGTTCATCCAATACGCCTTCGATTTGCGGGTATTCATCCAGCAGCCCAGCTCTAAGAAGCGGAACTGCATAATATGGCGGAAAGAAGTTTTTATCGTCTTCGAGCTGCACTAATCCAAACTTCCTTAAAAGCCCATCTGTTGCAAATGCATCTGTAACATCGGTTTCTTTATTGTCAATGGCAACATACTTGTTAGCCCCATTAATTCCAACTTCATTTCCAAAGGAAAATCCATAATGCTTTACAAGTCCTACAATTCCGTCTTCTCGATTCAAAAACTCCAGCGAGGATCCTAAAGTCAGTTTGTCTGCAACGGCCGCCAAATCCGAGATAGTAGTTAGCTTGTATTGCTCGGCTGTTTCCGGTCTCACAGCTAGAATATAGGTATTATTGAACTTAAATTGCTTTAGCAGGTCAATATCATATTGCTCCTTCAGGTCTGCCTTGCTCATATCGTATACCTCTACCATATCGCTGTTCGGAGGATAGCCAAGAGTATCGCCGTAAATAGTACCTGTATATTCCAGATACATATCGACCTCGCCTGACTTAACAGCATTAAACAACACCTGGGTGCCGCCAAGGTTGTCCTTGCGATTGACCCTGATGTCTGTACGGTCTTCGATCATGTCTGCCATCAAATGTACCACAACAAATTGCTCTGTATAGTCCTTACCACCAACGGTAATGTACTCGTCGGGTTTATCAAGCCCTCCAATCCAGTTGGATACAAACATTACAAGTAAAAGTGCCGCTACCACGCCCAATATTACTTTCTGCGTATTTCTGGATTGTATTACCTTTTGTTTAGAAGTGCTACCGCTGATTTGCAGACTTATTGGCGTCACCAGTTTTTCAATCAATCCAAATATATAGTCTACAATGAGAGCGAGAATAGCCGCAGGAATAGCGCCTGCCAGAATCTGCCCGTTATTGGTGGTGCTTATTCCGGAGAAGATCAAGAAACCCAGACCACCTGCACCAATAAAGGCTGCCATAGTCATAAGTCCTACCGCAGTAACGGAGGAAATTCTTACTCCCGCCATGATAACCGGCAATGACAGTGGAATACGGATCTTAGTAAGAATTTGAATTTTTGTCAGGCCAATGGCTTTGGCTGATTCCAAAATATCCTTATCAATGCCTGTAATCCCGGTATAGGTGTTCTTAACAATGGGCAGGAGAGAATAGAGGATAACTATTACCACAGCGGGTATCGAACCAATACCAAGAAGAGGTATTGCCAATCCCAGCAATGCCATTGATGGAATCGCCTGAACAACATTGGTACCACCTAAAATCATATCGCTGACTTTGCGGAAGTAGCTTATAAGAATTCCAAGGGGAACTCCTATTAATACCGCAAGTCCTACAGCGATGGTTGTCAGCATAATATGTTCTTTTGTCAGCATAATGACCTGATCAAAATTCGTCGTCATATATTCAAACAAATTCAATTACCTCACCTCCTCTTCAATGTATTGCTCGCTTAGCGTTGTAATGAGAGTGCTTTGCGTTACAAGACCCAGGATCTTGCCCCGGTCATCGATAACTGGTATCTCGGATATATTATTCTCCTCTATAACTCTTAGGATGTCGACAACAGAGTCTTCCGGGGTTGCAAACGCAAAGTCTCTAATCATGATATCTTCAACCTTAATCGTTCTGTCCTTGACCTTGGAGATCAGCTTTGGTTTTACGATACCCTCCATCCTACCGCTTGCCTTATCCATAACAATCAGACTATTAACTTTGAAGTGACGCATTTTTTCAAGCGCTCTGGAGAGCGATAATTCTCTTGAGCAGCTTATGACTTCTTCAATCATGATGTCCTTGGCTCGAATATATTCTGGAGAATCCCAGATACGGTTCTTACCTACGAACTCGGTAACGAAATCATTTGCCGGGTACTTCAAGATAATTTCCGGGGTATCATATTGAACGATTTTACCCTTGTCCATAATGCAAATCTTATCCGCGATTTTAACGGCTTCGCTCATATCATGAGTTACAAAGACAATGGTTTTCTTGACTCTTGCCTGAAGATTAACCAGTTCTTCCTGTAATGAAGCTCTTGTAATTGGATCTAGTGCGGAAAAGGGCTCATCCATTAGAATAATCTCGGGATCCAGAGAAAAGGCTCTGGCTACGCCAACCCTCTGCTGCTGTCCGCCGGATAACTCATTGGGATAACGCTCGAGAAATGAATCGTCCATACCAACCATATCCATCAATTCTGTCGTGCGTTTTGAAATTTCTTCTGACGGGCGTTGCTCAGCACGTGCAATAATTTCTATATTTTCACGGATGGTCATGTGCGGAAAAAGCCCTGTCTGCTGAATGACATATCCGATGTTTCTTCTTAACTTAATCTTGTTTTTCTTCGAAATATCCTCTCCGTTAATTGTGATGGTGCCGGATGTAGCATTGATTAACCTGTTAATCATTTTCAATGTGGTAGTTTTACCGCACCCACTTAAACCAATTAGGACAACCAACTTACCTTTTTCGATTTCAAAAGATATGTCTTTTAGTACAGTAGTGTCTTTAAATTTCTTGCTGACTTGCTTAAATTCAATCATTAAGTCCCCCTAGATTTTTGAGTATAGTTACTCATCATACATGGAATTAGCTAATAATGCAAATTAAGAAGGTCAAAAAACCACCTTCTTAATCATATTAAAGTATGTTTAATTTTTCCCTTTTCCGGATTATTTCATTCTTTACTGATGGAGTGCCTCTTCTAAAAATGTACTTGCCATTTGCTTAGTCAAAAATTTGCACAATAAAGTACTTTAGTAGGTCACATTGCTCCAGGCGAGCTTGAAGCTGCTCCTCCACAGTAATACACTGATTATAATGGAAACAGCTAAATTTGCAGTCACACCAAAGGGTATTGTCGATAAAAGAAAATGTATCCCTGCCAATACACCTGCTATAAAAAATGAAAGGAAAACTCTTGCTACTGCATTCCCATCATTAGTATATTGGAAGTCCTTGTAGAAGGGGAGCTCTTTTTTTGATGTTTTAAATATGAACAGCAGTACGATCAACATATTGAAAAATGTCAATATTGTATGTGGAATCACTTTTATTCCGATGAATAATACGAAAATAAAGCTTACAAAAAAGAAAATTGGAATAATGAACTTAAATAAATAGCTCTTGAGCGCGCCTTTGAAAATAGGCACGGGCGATTCAAGGGGCAAGGTCCTGTAAATCCAGGCTCCTTTATAATTTTCGCTTGAGCTAAGCATCAGGATCGTGCTTCCGAGCATGATGACCGTGAAATAGAGGCCAAAGTGGTATGGACCCTCTGATATGTCTTTATGAACCTGTGCTAAGGTTTTGCCATCGCCGAAGGCTCCAAACATGAATATGAAGGGCATTACAACCGCAAAGGCCAGCGATGGATAAATTTTGAGCTTCAGCTTGCGTTCGTTTCCGGCGATGTTTTGTGTAAATTGATAGAATAAACGCTCCTGGCTTGTGGAACAAATCAAATTTGCCAGCTTTCCCTGAAGCTTATTTTTGAAGCTCCCGGGTTTTCTTTCTCCAGTGCTGCTATTTAGCTTCTGAAGATTCCTTTCGAAGTGGGGTACAACCAATTTGGCATATAAGATCAGTGATGCAACCGGTATAGCCAATGCTGCGATGCTAAGGCCTATAATATACGCCGAGGTATCCTGCTCCAGTATAAGGCTAAAGGGTGCAGCAAACCATGCAGTGGGCATAAGGTAATGCCACCATGCGGGCTTTATGGAAAATATGATCCCGGAAATATTAAATATTCTGCCAATAAGCTGATAGAATACGAGGAGCGCAACAGAAAGGCCTATCTGAAAAT
>CAZQCL010000164.1:0-4290 GCA_964592435.1 uncultured Oscillospiraceae bacterium | reverse complement strand
AAAAGCCCTAGATAGATTTGAGAAGTAAAACCCACTAATTTTAAGAGTGGGTTTCCTTTTTGCGGATGGTTCTTGACAATAGGGTTAATATATGATAAATTATTTATTGCTCCGTCTTGGAGGCCTTTTTTTTTGTTATCAATTAATAGAGCTGAGAAATAGCAAGAACCAATAGGTTGTGCACCCTAAAATGAAGCAGGGGCTGGAGGTGTCGTAAATGAGAGCTAAGATTATAATGGCATGTGTGGATTGCAAGCAAAGAAATTATCATACCAAGAAGAACAAGAAAAATGATCCTGACAGGATTGAGATGAAGAAGTACTGTAGGTTCTGCAATAAACATACGGTACACAAGGAAACAAAATAAAGTAGCGGAGGTGCACAGGGATGGCTGAGAATGCACGAACATCCAAACTGACCAATTTCAAAAATAAATTTATCAAGTTTTTTAAAGACATCAGGACTGAATTGAAGAAGGTTATATGGCCTACAAGGAAACAGCTTATTAATAGTACGATATCAGTACTGCTTATTTGTCTTCTTATCGGTGCGGTGATTTGGGTCTCTGACTTGGCTTTTGGACAGTTAGTTGCATGGACTCTGAGGAAATAATGAGGGAGGACATAAAACCTGATGGTTGAAAATGATATACCTGAAATAGCCAAATGGTATGTGGTACATACGTATTCAGGCTATGAGAATAAAGTTAAGGCCAACCTGGAAAAGATAGTTGAGAATAGAGGTATGCATGAGCATATTTTGGATATTGTTGTTCCGATGGAAGAACAGATTGAAATTAAGGATGGTAAGAAAAAAGCCACTTTAAGAAAAGTATTTCCCGGATATGTTCTTGTTAAAATGGTTATGACGGATGAATCCTGGTATGTTGTCAGAAATACCAGAGGTGTGACCGGATTTGTCGGCCCGGGATCAAAGCCTGTGCCATTGACAGACGAAGAAGTAAGGACAATGGGTGTAGAAGAGTTCGCACCTATGCTTGATTATGAAGTAAATGACAATGTAAGAGTTATTAGTGGCCCCCTTGAAAACTTCATCGGTATTGTTGAGGATATCAATATGGAGAAGAAGAAAGTGAGGGTTGCAGTTTCCATGTTTGGAAGGGAAACTCCCGTCGAACTGGAACTGACACAGATACAGAAGTTATAATTTGATCGATAGGCAGAAGGCCGAGAGGCTTCTTTCTATAAAGTGCAGTAAGGAACGAACCGTAGTTATTACGGTTCAAAAAAAGAATTGGGAGGTGGATGAAAGCCATGGCAAAGAAAATTGTAGGTTATATAAAGCTTCAGATTCCTGCGGGGAAGGCAACTCCGGCTCCACCGGTTGGACCAGCTTTAGGACAGCATGCTATAAACATCATGGGATTTTGCAAGGAGTTTAATGAGAGGACTGCTAAAGATGCGGGATTAATCATTCCTGTCGTTATCACCGTTTACGGTGACAGATCTTTTTCCTTTATAACAAAGACTCCTCCGGCAGCAGTACTTCTGAAGAAGGCGTGCAAAATCGAAAGCGGTTCAGGTAGGCCGAACAGTGAGAAGGTTGCAAAGATTAAGATGGCAGAGGTAAGAAAAATTGCCGAGATGAAAATGCCTGACCTGAATGCGGCGAATATTGATTCGGCAGCCAGAATAATAGCAGGCACAGCCAGAAGTATGGGCATTACCGTAGAGGAGTAAACGATGAGCGAATTTCGCATCGCGAGGTCGCCGCGAAGGAGAGGATAATAATGAAGAGAGGAAAGAAATATCTCGAGAGCAGAAAGCTCGTTGACAAGACTGTATTATATGATCCGGCACAGGCTCTGGATCTTGCTAAAAAGACTGCAAAAGCAAAGTTTGATGAGACTGTTGAAGCGCATATCAGACTCGGCGTCGACTCGAGACATGCCGATCAGCAGGTCAGGGGTGCGGTAGTTCTTCCCCACGGTACCGGCAAAACAGTAAGGGTGCTCGTGTTTGCAAAGGGAGATAGAGCAAAGGAAGCAGAACAGAGCGGAGCAGATTATGTAGGAGCCGAAGACCTTGTTGCAAGGATTCAGAATGAGAACTGGTTTGATTTTGATGTGGTCGTAGCTACACCGGATATGATGGGCGTTGTAGGCAGACTTGGTAAGGTACTTGGGCCAAAAGGACTTATGCCAAATCCTAAGGCCGGAACGGTTACCACAGATGTTGCAAAGGCTATCGCAGATATTAAAGCCGGTAAAATAGAGTATAGGCTGGATAAAGCAAACATTATCCATTGCCCGATAGGAAAGGCATCCTTTGATCTGGAAAAGCTTGGTGATAACTTCCGCACACTTATAAGTGCCATCGTGAAGGCTAAGCCTGTTGCAGCGAAGGGCCAATACCTTAAAAGCGTAGTTGTTACAACTACAATGGGACCCGGCATTAAGGTTAATCCGGCAAAGGTAATTGATTAATTTTCAATTATCCTTTACAAGCTGTGAATAATACTGTAATATAAATTTTGGCTGTTTAGTAACAGCCGCAATTAAATACATCACATACCGCAGACAGCAGGTGCTTTATGCATAACAGGCGAAAGCCGGCCCGCCGAGGATGAATCGATTTATATAGGATCGTAACCCTTGTTGTCTGCTGAGTGTAGAAACAAGGGTTTTAAATATTTAGGAGATTAAATCGAGGGAGGTGGAAGGTTTGCCCAAGGAAAGCACTATGAAACAAAAACGAGAGGTTGTTAATGTTATCAGCGATAAGATGAAAGCTGCGAAGGCTATTGTTTTTGCTGATTACAGAGGATTGACCGTTGAGGAGGATACTCAGCTGCGAAGTGAGCTTAGGAAAGCCGGTGTTGAATACAAGGTTGTTAAAAACACACTGACCAGATTCGCTGCAAAGGAGAGTGGACTCGAGGAACTTGACGCATATTTTAACGGTCCCACGGCGATGGCTTCAAGTGAAACAGATCCTGTAGCACCGGCAAAAATATTGTATGAGTTTGCCAAGAAGCATGCCAATCTGGAGCTCAAGGCAGGGGTAGTAGAAGGCAGAATTATTGATATAGACGGCATGAAGGCTTTAGCCGAGCTACCGCCGAAGGAAGTGCTTCTTGCCAGAGTGCTTGGTGGTCTTAATGCACCGATATCCGGGCTGGTCAATGTTCTCAATGGGAACATCAGAGGTTTGGTGGTTGCACTGAACGCAATAGCAGAACAGAAAGCAAAAGCAGCGAATGCTTAGCATATTAGTATTGTTAATAAAAATTTAATTAAAAAATTATTGGAGGTATTTTAAAATGGCTAGTGATAAAGTTTTAAAGCTGATTGAAGAAGTAAAGGCATTGACTGTATTGGAGCTTGCAGATCTTGTTAAGGCTCTCGAAGAAGAGTTCGGTGTATCGGCAGCAGCTCCCATGGCAGTAGCGGCAGCACCGGCAGCAGGCGGCGCAGCAGCACCGGCAGAAGAGGAAAAGACTGAATTTGATGTGGTTCTCAAAGAG
This sequence comes from uncultured Oscillospiraceae bacterium, assembly GCA_964592435.1. Lineage (GTDB taxonomy): Bacteria > Bacillota > Clostridia > Acetivibrionales > DTU013 > JAAYBT01. The sequence continues at coordinate 804 of CAZQCL010000164.1, read as the reverse complement.
GTAGGAGCAGAGAAGATCAAGGTTATTAAGGTAGTAAGAGAAATTACCTCTCTTGGTCTGAAAGAAGCCAAGGATCTTGTTGATGGGGCTCCCAAGACTGTAAAAGAGAACATCAGTAAGGATGAGGCAACTGTTATAGAGGCAAAATTTAAGGAAGTTGGCGCTACAGTAGAAATCAAATAAGTTGAGTTAATAATTACACCAGGACAAAATCAAAGATACGATTTATTCATGTTAAATTAGTGAGGCAGGCAACCGATATGGAAGCCTGCCTTTGCTATGTATATGTATGCATAAACGGTGCTGTCGGTACTCAAATACATTTATAAACCACAAAAAAATACCTAAAAATATAGAAAAATTGTGCAAAAAACAGCACAAAAACCACGTTGACAAGTTGACAACGGTATGTTAAAATTATAAACTGCGTTATAATTGAAATGTGATATTTTTCCCTTTAAAAAGGCTGATTTGCCTCACAAAACGATTATAGCACAGGAGAATAAATTAGACAAGAATTGTTAATAATTATTTAATGGTTGTTTAGGCAATTTTATGATAAGATTGCCGACACGGATTAGCCCAAAAGCTTTTAATAATACTACTAAAAGCTTTAATATACACCGGTGTTTCGGACGCATTTTTGTACGGATACAACCGGTGATCCGGTTGGATTGCATTAATGCAAGCCTTTCAAGTAAGTTTTTTGGGATGCAGTCTTGATTCATTAAGAAAAAAGCATCGCAAAGGACCTGGAAAGTGATGTTCGATTTACAACAAATCATAATTTATGAGGTGATTTTT
>CAZQCL010000163.1:0-4329 GCA_964592435.1 uncultured Oscillospiraceae bacterium | reverse complement strand
GCTTCTTTTGCCTTAGCAGCTCGCCGATATGCTGTTTGTATAAGGAAAGACCCTCTACCTCATCAATGCTCTTTTTCAAGAGGTCTTCGTCAATCGAAAGAATTTCCGGATCAATAAATGAAATAGACGCATAAACCTCCGTACTAAGAGCCATCGCCCTATCCGTCAGCGCCTGATACTTTGACAGCGCGTTGTTTTCATCCCGCCTCATCCTGGCGTAGACAAAAAGCTTGTCATTTAAGGCCAGCATCTGCTCAGAAAACTTGAAGCATTCCAGCAAGGTCTTCATATCCCCTGCCAGCCTGCCCTTAAAGGAGGTCACTTCACCTGCCATGCCTTGCACCTTTTTAAAATCCTCTTCCCACTGGGAATCACTTTCATAGATATCTTCAAGCTTCCACTTGTATTTTGCTTCAATTTCGTCTCTTGCAGGCAGTGCATTTTTATTATTGTCACTCATTAATCAAATCCACCTCTCAGGCTCCCACTCTCGGGAAAAATATATCTACATTTCCGGGTCATGCTCCACTTACAAAGGTGATTTCGCAAAGGGAGCATTCCTCCCATATTATAACCCAGCCTGAGTATTTTTACCATGATAATACAAATGGCATTAATTAAGTTTTTCACTTATTAGCATTTCCTTGTTAGGCCTGGTATCATCCAATAAAAAAATCTGCCCAAGTAAGTCCAAGCTTATCGGTATTATCTTGCCAATATAGTAGTTGGTTATAATAGTAATCTAACTTCTCGCTGACTGGCTTTGAAAAATTGCCTTTTCCATATTTCAAGACCGTCGCCGTCAATTCATATATCGGCAAGCCTATGGCATGCGTTTCCACATGCACGGTAGCTCCCGCATGTCCAATCGCATGGCATAAAGCACCGTATTCATTGTCATTAATTTCTTTGGCAACTGCATGCGAATCTAAAATAGCATGCTTTGCCATAGGCATTTTTATTTTTCCCCTTGACCATGCCTCACAAAGCTCCAAACACACTCTGGGTCTGTGTTCATCTGGGTATTTTGCCTCAAATTGTTTTAAAGCGATCTTTGCACAGTCCAACGCCCACATTACAAGGGTTCTATGATTTTGTAATTGTATGAGTTGTATGAGTTCCTGTAAGCAAAGACTATCACGGGAAAATAACATTTTATTTCCCTTTTGTAATTTTATTTCTACATCTGAAAACATGGTATAAATTCTCCCTCAATATGCAAATATACTGTCTTGCCGTATCATCGTCTTGCTGTCCAGTTACTTTGCCACATTTTCGCAGAAGCGATGCAGTATTGCTGCTACCTGCGCCCTGGTGGCTTCGCCCTGGGGCATCAGGCTACCGTCACTGCCCTGACACTAGCTATATTCATCAACACTGGTTCTAGCGACAGCGACCTGATCCTCCAGCAGATAAGCCTTACCATACACATGGATCACTTTCGCCTCGCCGCTTACCAGCGTAAAGATACATCCCTTTTCCTCTATCTGCGCCTGTATGCGGCTGCCCTCATAAAGAATCTTGAATGAGTATCCAACCCAAGCTTTCGGCAATATGGGACTGAAATAAATGCCGCTTTCCTTCAGTCTTAGGCCTCCGAAGCCATAAACAATGGCCATGTAAGTGCCCCCCATGTTTGCTGTATGAATGCCGTCCTTCGTATTGCGGTGTGTATTAAACAGATCCAGCTTAGCCGAGTCGCCAAAATAAAGGTAGGCCTTGTCTTCCAGTCCAAGCTTAGATGCAACAATGCTGAAAATGCAGGTGGACAGCGAAGAGTCATGTGTCGTCACCTTTTCGTAATAGTGAAATGAATTGCGTATTGTCTGCGTCGACTGCGCATCCTCAAAGATAAAGTGAGCTAATACCGTATCTGCCTGTTTACATACCTGATGCCTGTATAAATACAGCGGATGATAATGCAGCAGCAGCGGGAAATGATCCTTTGGCGTGTTTTCAATGTCCCATCTCTTTTTCGTAAGGAAGGAATCATCCTGGGGATTTATTCCCAGCTCTTTATCATATGGCAGATACATATTCTTTTCCGCCTGTTCGAACACATGGATCTCCTCCGGCGTAAGTCCAATCTTCTTTATTACTCCAGCCGCTTTAGTACCGGCATCTTCAAGCATCTTGTAAAACAGTACTGCCCAGTGCAGATTGTACTGAGCAGATGCATTCGTATAATAGTTGTTGTTGACCATACAGGTATACTCATCCGGTCCTGTGACCTCATTAATGTAAAAGAGCCCCTCATGGAAATTGCCTGTGTCAATCCACAGCCTCGCTGTTTCAAAAACAATTTCCGCACCTTTTTCAACAATCAGGACAAAATCCTTTGTCGCAAGATAATAGTCTACGATTGCGTAAGTAATATCTCCGTTGATGTGGTATTGGGCAGAACCGGATGGAAAATAACCGGAGCATTCCTTGCCCATAATCGTTCTCCATGGATAGAGCACCCCCTTCTTGTGTCCTAAAATCCGTGCGTTTTCCCTTGCTCTGTCCAGAATGCTATAGCGGTATTCAATCAGGCTTTTTGATATCTCTGGATTGGTCAGTGTGAAAAAAGGCTGAATGTACATTTCTGTGTCCCAGAAATAATGACCCTCATACCCCTCCCCGCTCAATCCTTTCGCTGCAATGTTACAGTACTTGTCCTTCCCCACTGACTGGATCAGCTGGTACAAATTATAACGGACAGCCTGGTTCAAATCATCATCCCCTTGTATTTCAAGCAGGGAGTGCTCCCAGTAATCCTTTAAATAAGCCTTCTGATCCTCATAAAAAGCATTAAGAGGCCTTGAAAGAGCCTTATTCATTTCAGCCTCTGCATTGCTCCTGCAGTCTCTATGCCGGATAGAATCACTAAATACAGTGTACTTTACGAGCTTCACCGTTTCACCCTTGCCAATAATCGTATTCAGGGTGCATACGACCCGGTGTCCGTCGATACGGTGGTCCATCCCAATGACCTGAGACTGTGCTGATAGTACATTTCTCACTCCGGTACAAACCGTCAGCCCAGATCCGGATGTCCGACTAGTAAGGTAGGAGCTGTTATTGACAAGCTCCGCGCTTACAGGCAGCAAATGCCTCAGGCTTTTTGCAGCAACTCTGGGATCATCCGGATTCGAGTAATTTATTACATCTCCGATATGCGAGGAGACAAAGGTAACATCGCCTGCAAAGTTAAGTGAATTAAGGCAATATTCAATGGTGAACAGGGACAGCTGGCTAAATGAAGCCATCCTCTTAACAATTATCTCCAGCTCTTTCCCCTGGGGTGAACGCCATACTACCCTCCTTGCCGTGTAACCCTCTTCCATGTGAAGCCATCTGCTGCTTTCCAGAACTGTCCCTTCAAACATGCTGAATTCCTCATTATCAAGCTTTAGCAAAATTGTCTGGGAATCGACAACGTTAAGTATGACCTGTTTTTCCTCCGGTAAGCCGAACAACTTTTCTGCCTGTTTCATTCCTTTAATATCGTAGAATCCATTAATATAAGAGCCTCTGATCGTATCAGTTTCGTAAGCCTCCTCGAAGCAGGAACGAACCCCTATATAGCCATTAGCGTTGTTAAATATTGTTTCGTTCAGCATTAGGTTGTCATGATCAAGCCTCAGGTTATCTATCTTATAAACCGCTTTTTTGTCCATTTTTAACTCCATATGTGCTTATTTGCATAACCATACAGCGCAACAATCTCATTGTGCGCTAATACGAAACTGCATCTATTGTCCCAATTGGGTCAGCCACCCTTGACCGCGCCTGCCGCAACCCCCTTAATGATGTATTTCTGGGCTGAGAGGTAGAAAGCTATGACCGGTATAATGGTTAATGTGAGCCCTGCCATAGCCATATTCCATTGGATGGTAAACTGACCAAAAAACGATGCCGTAGAAAGCGGAATCGTACGATATGCCTTACTTGATATAACCAGCGATGGTAATAGATAATCATTCCAGATCCAAATAACATCCAGAATGGCTACGGTCGCGGTGGTTGGCTTCAGCATTGGAAATACGATTCTCCAGAATACACTAAATTTATTGCAGCCATCAATCGTAGCGGCCTCCTCCAGCGCCACAGGCACTGCCTTGATAAAGCCATGGTAAAGGAACACTGCCATACTGGCTCCGAACCCAACATTCATATAAATCAAGCCAAACAGCGAATCCAGCATAGGTAGGCGGAGATTATCACGAATCCATCCCATTTCCTGCATCAGAGGCATCATAAGCGTTTGAAAAGGAATCAGCATTGTTGCTATAAATATCATAAACAGGATTCTGCTGATCTTATTATTATTTCTCACCAGCATCC
>CAZQCL010000162.1:0-4330 GCA_964592435.1 uncultured Oscillospiraceae bacterium | reverse complement strand
ATTTACCAACCTCTCCCGTCTGGGGAGAGCCTTGTGCCGCAGCCGCCTCGGCTCTGTTTTGAAATAATCTTGAATCCTGCCTGAAGTTTAGCACACATACAATAATCACAGCGAAAAGAAAAATAGTCCCAAATGTATAAAACAATCTACCTGCAGCAGATTTCTTTTGTTTGCTCATAACGAAGTCCCCCTTATAGCCTCTAATGCTCTCCGCTTCTATTATTACCTTCTGCTTCTGTTGTCTGTGACTGTTCTCCGCTCCTACCACGCCTAGACTGTTCTATATCCGGATTTCCGGATTCCAGCAAATCCAGCGCCCAGTTTCTAGTTTCAATTGTACATGGATGCAGCGGCTTTCCCTTTAACAGTACATTGGCAATTGTACAGTCAATCCCTGCCACAATTGCCTTTTCAAGACTTTCCTGCGCCGCATCAGCGATTTTCTCTACTCCGGGATAATCCCTCGTTGCATCAATATAGTCTGCTATAAAGACAATCCTGCTGAGCTTACCCATTCCCGGCCTGCCCATTGTATGATCGGCAACGGCGCACTGCACATCGGGACAGTCTATATAGAAAAGGTCTCTGACCAAATATGAACCAACCATGCCATGCAGAAGCTTGGGCTCTTTTCTCATAATCTTATCGACAATAATACCATACTTATTGCATAAATCAAAAGTAACATCCGTAGTTAATTCCTTGGCGCAATCATGAACAAGTCCTGCCAAAGCTGCCTTTTCAATGTCTCCGCCGTATTTCTTCGCTAATTGCTCTGCCGCTTCCATGACCTTTACCGAATGAATAAATCTCTTAGGCGAAAGCATTCCTTGCAATTTTCTCTTTATCTCATCATTGCTCATCATAAACTTCCCTTATACAAGCCCTTTGTCTTAATATAGTCTTCAACCTCATCGGGCACCAGATACTTTATGGATTCGCCTCGCTTGCACCGTTCGCGAATTTCAGTAGACGAAATATCAACCAGATGGCTATCAACCGGATGTATCCGCACGCCATAGTTTTCTTCATTGCTCTTGATTTGTGCGCTTAGCGCAGGCCAGTCGTGTCCCGGCCTTAATATAGCAATAAAATCGCACAGTTGAAATACCTTTTCGTATTCCCTCCAGGTAATCAATTCCGGAATAATATCCGCGCCGATAATAAAGTAAAAATCCACCCCGTCCCCGTATTCCTTTTTAAGCTGCCGGAGTGTGTTCACAGTGTAGGAGTAGCCGCCGCGGTCTATTTCAATTCTGGATGCCTCAAAAAATGGATTTGAAGAAACAGCACGACGAACCATCTCATATCGGTGGATAGCATCGATTACCTCTGATTTGAGCTTGTGAGGTGGTTGCCCGGACGTAATAAAAAGCACCCGGTCAAGCCCGCATTTAACACGCACATCCTCGGTCACAATCAAGTGCCCGTTATGTATGGGATTGAATGTGCCTCCCATGATGCCTATTTTCATATTTTTGTCTTGCCCGCATATATCCTGATCCATCGTTTTCCTTTATAGTTTCTCACACTCTAATTCTTCTTGATTCCGATATCCGTCCTGTAGTGTACATCGTCAAAGCTAATACAACGCACCGCTGAATAGGCCTTGTCCCTAGCATTGTCCATAGTATCCGCCACAGCTGTGACTCCCAAAACCCTTCCGCCCGCCGTATAATGCTTGCCTGATTCCAGCTTGGTACCGGCGTGAAATACAAGAGCCCCCGCGCTCTCCTCCGCCTTCTCCAGACCGCTGATTTCCAAGCCTGTGCGGTATTTGCCCGGGTATCCTCCGGAAGCCATTATTACACAAACGGCAGCATTGTCTTCCCATTCAATTTTAACAGAATCAAGCCTACCGTCAATAATTGCATTAAAAATCTCGATGATATCTGTCTTAAGTCGCGGCAAAACAACCTGCGCCTCAGGATCGCCAAATCTACAATTATACTCAATGACCTTGGGTCCATCATCGGTTAAAATCAGGCCAAAATACAACACACCTTTGAAGGTGCGCCCTTCACTGTTCATCGCCTCCATTGTAGGCAGAAATATTTTTTCCATACAAAGCGCATTTATCTCATCAGTATAAAACCTGCTGGGAGAAAATGCTCCCATTCCTCCTGTATTTAGACCCTCGTCATCATCGAGTGCGCGTTTATGATCCTGAGCGCTGACCATAGGCACAAGGGTTTTGCCGTCCGTAAATGCCAGAACCGACACCTCATGGCCTTTAAGAAATTCCTCTACGATTACCTTATCCCCTGCGCTACCGAACACCTTGTCCGACATCATATCCGCAACGGCCTTCACTGCTTCCTCGTAATTCTGCGCAATAATAACTCCCTTGCCCAGAGCCAGTCCGTCGGCCTTTATCACCACAGGGAAGCGAACACCTGAAAGATATTCTATCGCAGCATCCATGTCACTGAATATTTCATAGGCTGCAGTGGGTATGCCAAACTTTTTCATCAGGTTTTTCGAAAACATTTTACTGCTTTCTATAAGAGCCGCATTCTTATAGGGGCCAAATGCTCTGATTCCAGCTTTTCCAAGCTCGTCTACCATTCCTGCCGCCAGTGGATTCTCAGGAGCAACAACAACCAAATCTATATCCTCGCTTTTTGCGAAACGAATAATCTGCTCTGTATCCGTCACCCCAATGGACACGCACTGAGCCAATGACGCAATACCACCATTGCCCGGCGCACAATATATCTTTTCCACGGACGGGCTCTGGGTGATTTTCCATGCCAGCACATGCTCTCGTCCGCCGCTTCCTAAAATAAGTACCTTAATCTTATCCAACCTTTAAACCTCCCAGCCTAGTGCTTGAAATGTCTCATTCCCGTGAATACCATCGCGATGCCGTATCTGTTGCAGGCATCAATTGACTCTTGATCCCTGATGGAGCCTCCCGGCTGTATAATGGCTTTGATGCCGGATTCGTGTGCTATTTCAACACAGTCAGGGAATGGGAAGAAGGCATCCGAGGCCATTACAGAACCCGCTGTACGCTCCTTGCCGTAATAGTCAATAGCAATCCTCAACGCTGTAACCCTAGCAGTTTGCCCCGGCCCGACCCCTACTGTCTGCTGATCCTTTGCCAGTGCAATTCCATTGGACTTAGCATGCTTGACTATCTTCATAGCAAATTCGAGGTCCTTCATCTGCTCATCGGTGGGCTTCACATCGGTTACACATCTCATTTCCTCCGAATTGAACAGTCCATTGTCGTAGTTTTGCACTAGCAGTCCGCCTGCCACCCTCTTCATATCAAATGTATCTGGCGGAAGCTTTGCGCTGATATCATCCAGCTGCATCAGGCGTATGTTTTTCTTCTTTTCAAGTATGGCCAGCGCCTCCTGGCTATAAGAGGGAGCAATGATGATTTCATAGAAGATTTTGCTCATTTCCTCAGCCGTTGCGCTATCTACTTCTCTATTCAATGCAACAATGCCACCATATGCAGATACAGGATCCGACTCGTATGCTTTCACATATGCGTCCTTGATAGTGCTTGCACTAGCTGCGCCGCATGGATTTGCATGCTTGGAAACAATAACAGTCGGCTCGTCAAATTCCTTCAGGAGCTCGAGGGCTCCGTTTGCGTCATTTATATTGTTGTAGGAAAGCTCCTTGCCATGAAGCTGCTTTGCTGCTGTGAGGCAGCCTGTATTAGCTCCCACTTCCTTATAAAAGACCGCCTTCTGATGAGGGTTCTCCCCATAGCGTAAATCCTGCACCTTTTCATATGTTAAGGACAGCGTCTCAGGAAAGAAGTCCTCGTCCAGCCTGTCCCGCAGGTATTTCGCTATCAATGTATCGTAATGGCTAGTGTGCTCAAACACCTTATATGCCAGCTTAAATTTCGTATTTAACCTGACATCTCCTGATGACCTAATCTCTTCGAGCACCTTTGAGTAGTCAGCCGGATCCACGATGACAACAAGATCCTGATAGTTTTTGGCTGCCGCCCTCAGCATAGTCGGACCGCCTATATCAATGTTTTCAATAGCGTCCTCAAGCTCCACATTTCCCTTGAGTATGGTCTGTTTGAAGGGGTAAAGATTGATGATAACCATGTCGATCGGCTCAATCCCAAGCTCCTTTATCTGCTTCATGTGATCTTCGTTGCCGCGAATAGCAAGAAGGCCTCCGTGAATTTTCGGGTGCAATGTCTTTACTCGTCCGTCCAGACATTCCGGAAAGCCCGTAATATCAGATACGTTTATGACCTTGAGACCAGCGTCTGAAAGTGCTTTTGCCGTTCCGCCCGTCGATATAATTTCTATGCCTTGTTCTGCAAGGCTCTTTGCCAGCTCAACAA
>CAZQCL010000161.1:0-4335 GCA_964592435.1 uncultured Oscillospiraceae bacterium | reverse complement strand
CCATGCGCTCAGAGGTTTTTGACATACTTGACAGCAGCGTTAAGAATGTTATGGATAAAATCACCGTTGAGAGTTTAGTTGTGGAGGCCTTGAAGAACAAGGGTGATAATACCTTGATGTTTTACATATAAGACCTTTGCTCAGGCCTCACCGATAGTCATTCGAATAAACATTTAACAGATAAACATTCGATATTTTATTTCTCTATAAAAATTAAATATAAAGACCTTTTAAGTATAAAGACCTTTATATAAACATCTTGGGACAATAATTTCCAAACTTCGTCTTACCAAATACAGATAGTTTACTATGAAGCATTATTTTAGAATGCTCTGTAAATGCCTTGAAAAATGAACTACAATATTATTTCTTCATTTTTGGGTTATTTTTTGTCCTTGTTTTGGGAAGATATATGATTGAATATATTGACTTAAAATATGGGAAAGGATATTGAGATTAACAATGGCAGGATTGAGAAGTGTAAGAACGGATTTAACACTGGAGGCTCATGAATTGCTGCAGGAGCAGGCTCTTAAGGAAAAGAAGGAGCAGCAGATTATTCCCGGTGTCAAACTGGAAAACGCCGGAGATGATATAATAAAAATCACCAGGGTGCAGGTTGAAACGCCTGCGGGAGAAAAGGCCATAGGCAAGCCTATGGGGAATTATATAACACTTGAGATCCCCGGACTGAGAGATAATGACCAGCAGCTGTATGAAGACACCTGTAAGGCGCTTGCAAAGGAATTGACAGGTATATTGAGGCTGAATGAAAAGACAATGACTCTGGTCATTGGCCTTGGTAACTGGAATGTTACTCCCGATGCACTGGGTCCAAAAGTGGTTTCGAGCATGATGGTCACAAGGCACCTGCTGGAATATTTGCCCGAACAGGTGGATGAAGGAGTGAGACCTGTCTGCGCGGTTGCGCCGGGTGTTTTGGGTATTACGGGTATAGAAACCGGGGAGATAGTTAAGGGGATCATTGATCGGGTCAGACCTGACTATGTAATTGCAATTGATGCGCTGGCCTCCAGAAAAATGGAAAGGATCAACACAACAATACAAATAGCGGATACAGGAATTTCGCCAGGTTCAGGGGTAGGCAACAAGCGCATGGAGCTGTCGAGGGCAACCCTTGGCATACCGGTGGTAGCCATTGGCGTTCCAACAGTAGTTGATGCTGCAACCATGGCCAATGATACAATTGACCTGGTGCTCGATAGCATGATAGAGCACGCGCCCCAGGGTTCGGAATTTTATACGATGATGAAAAGCATCGACAGGGATGAGAAATACAGGATGATACAGGAAGTGCTGGAGCCTTACGTTGGCAATCTGATTGTCACTCCAAAGGAAGTAGACGATGTAGTGAAGAAGGTATCCAAGGTCATTGCCAATGGGCTGAACATTGCGCTTCATCAGGGCATCACACTGGGCGATGTGAATAGGTATGTAAATTAAAGTGCAAGTCGTATCTGCCTATCTCTCTGGATCAGATTACAGGACTGTTAGAAATGCCCTAGTAACTTACTGGACTAATCACTTATTGGAATAGGTATAGGGCACTACTCATAATTTCAACTTTAGGACGGAATAATGCTCAAAAAGGCGCATATTATAGACGACCGGCTATAAAACAAGGCGTATTTCCAAAAATATAGTCCTAAACCTGCAAAAGTGAGTAGTGCGGTCTGCTTTTAGCATCCATGCCAGCGCATCTTGCTCCAAAGCCGCAAATAAGTGTTGGGAAAAGCTTCGTGATACACCCGGAGGAAAACAAAAGAAGGCAGAAACCGGCAGTAAGAATGATTGAGTATCAATTTTACAGCTTTTTATTAAAAAATGCTTACACCGCAAAATTATAATCGTCGGGAAAACCTTTATTTCAATGACAAAATAACGTATAATCACTTTGGACGATATTAATAAAGAGATACTATTTTTTACTATTACGGAGGCTTACGCTTCCGTTTTAACTGTGGAGGGCATCAGATGAAACAAAAGGGAAGATACCTGCTTATTCTCATTGCACTTGTTGCTTTATGGAACACAATCATTGTAAAGCCTTTAAAAATATTCGCCGTATTCCTGCACGAGCTGGGGCATTCGATGATGGCCGTCATATTTGGCAACGGTATCAAGGGCTTTAGAATCAATCTGGATGAAAGTGGATATGCTTTAACCCTACCTAAAAGCGAATTTTCCGCATTTATAATCGCCAACGGCGGTTATCTGGGTAGTGTATTTTTTGCGCTGCTTATATTTGGACTAAAAAGGACTTCCGCAAAAAGGTATATCCTTGGAGCCTCTGCAATAATTCTATTGGGCGTTTCCATAGCATACGGCAAATCAATCTTCACCATCATCTACGCGGCCATATTTGCAGGCCTTGTGCTGCTGCTCTACATGCTACGCAATGAAAAGCTTAACGATTTAGTCATAGATATCCTCGGTATATCCAGTGCGGCTTATGCCGTGTATGACACCTTTGTGGACACGATATTGCTGCAGATCAATCTGAGATTACATTGGATCCGCGGCTGGAAGACAACGCAGCCACTGACCGATGCGGTGCAGCTACAGAAAATGACGGGGATCCCGGCTGTGGTTTGGGGGATTATTTGGTTTTCAATCGCATGTGCAGCCTTATATTTTATGGTATCGGGAAGCAAGTCCTCGGGCAGAAGATCAACCGCTGCAAGAAGCAGAAAGCATTCAGCATAGGGAGGTAGGGAGCATTATGGAAAAGCTTCAGCAGATGAAGGAAAAAATCGAATTGCTCAATGAAGCATCCAAGGCCTATTATCAGGAAAACAGAGAGATAATGTCCAATTATGAATACGACAAGCTGTATGACGAATTGATAGAGATGGAAAAGGAAACGGGAATTGTTCTTTCTAACAGCCCGTCGATTCATGTGGGCTATGAGCTGATGACCAGCCTGCCTAAGGAGCGGCATGAAAGGCCTATGTTATCTCTAGACAAGACGAAGGATGCCTCCGCGCTGAGGGAATGGCTTGGTAATCAGGCAGGCCTGCTCTCATGGAAGCTGGATGGGCTTACGATTGTTTTGTCCTATGCCGATGGAATGCTTGAAAAGGCAGTGACCCGGGGAACCGGCGAGGTCGGCGAGGTTGTGACAAACAATGTAAGAGTGTTTAAGAACATACCTCTCAACATTTTATATAAGGGCAATCTTGTTTTAAGAGGAGAGGCGGTTATCAGCTATTCCGACTTCGAAAAAATAAATAAAGAAATCGCCGATGTTAACTCAAAGTATAAAAACCCAAGAAACCTTTGCAGCGGTTCTGTCAGACAGCTTAACAACAAAATTACCGCCCAGCGGAATGTAAAGTTCTATGCATTTTCTATTGTAAAATCTGAAAACAATGATTTCGCCAATTCAAGGGAAGCTCAGTTGAGATGGCTATCAGGTCTGGGCTTTGATACAGTTACCTTTAAAAGAGTCGATAAGGACAATATTGAAGAAGCGGTGGAGTGGTTTGCTCAGCATATTGACAAGCTGGACATACCATCGGACGGGCTGGTTCTGACCTATGACGATATACAATACGGAGAATCCCTGGGTGCAACTGCAAAGTTTCCCCGTGATTCCATTGCCTTTAAATGGTCCGATGAGATAAAGGAAACAAAGCTGCTCGAAATAGAGTGGAGCGCTTCCCGCACGGGCTTAATCAACCCGATTGCCATTTTTGAGCCGGTAGAGCTGGAAGGAACGACGGTCAGCCGCGCGAGTCTTCACAACATCAGCATAATGGAGGAGCTGGAGATTGGAATAGGCGACACAGTTCGTGTGTACAAAGCCAACATGATTATCCCGCAGATATCGGAGAACCTGACCAGAAGCGGTGATGTGAACATACCCGGGGAATGCCCTGTCTGTAGCTCAGATGCTCAGATCAGGCAGAATAATGATGTAAAGTATCTGTATTGTACTAATAAGGATTGCCCTGCAAAGCAAATCAAATTATTTACCCTGCTTGCAAGCAGGGATGCACTGGATATTGAAGGGCTATCGGAGGCGACGATAGAAAAACTTATCGCTGCGGGACTTATTAAAGAGCCGGCCGATTTATTTGCCATTGAGAAATACAAGGACAAGATTGTCCTTATGGAGGGCTTCGGTGAGAAATCCTACAGCAATCTGGTCAAGGCTATCAATAAGTCCAAGGTGACTTCTGTTGTCCGGCTGCTGTATGGATTGGGTATTCCCAATGTGGGGTTGTCAAACGCAAAACTGATTGCCCGCAGGTTCAACTACAGCTGGAGTGATATAGAAAAAGCCACATACGATCAGCTCATTGAGATCAA
>CAZQCL010000160.1:0-4347 GCA_964592435.1 uncultured Oscillospiraceae bacterium | reverse complement strand
GGGTGTAATATGACTATATCAAAAGAGTGGAAATGGGAAAAAGAAAGCAATCCTATTTGGCTAAACCCAAGTGAAGAAAGTTATTATCTGGCAGACAGATGGAATAAAGCAGGTTTCGTTGATATTTTAGACTTCGGATGTGGACTTGGGCGCCATTCAATATTCTTTGCTAAAAATGGCTTTAGAGTATCATCTTTTGATTTATCGGTAGAAGGAGTTAAGCATTTAGAAAAATGGGCTGAACGGGAAAATCTCAAGATAGACACAAAGGTTGTGGATATGTTGTCGTTGCCTTACGCTGATGACTCTTTTGATTGCATTTTCGCATATCACGTAATATCTCATACGGATACAAAAGGAATAAAGATAATTATAAATGAAATAAAGCATGTCTTAAAAGAAGGCGGAGAGATATACTTATCATTATGTTCTAAGGAAACTTGGTCATTCAAAGATGCCTGTTATCCAAAGTTGGATGAAAATACGGTTATTAAAACAGACGAAGGTCCGGAAAAAAACATCCCCCATTTTTATGTTGCATTGGATGATATATTGGATTTATTTAAGGATTTTTCTATTACAAGTATCCGGCATGTTGATGACTGTTATTATGATGGAAAGAAATGTAACAGCAAGCATTACTTTATTTTAGGGGAACTGTTGTAAAGGTGATTCGTGCTATCGCACTCAATATACTATGTGGCGACCGCCGGAGCCGGTATCAGAGGGAGCAAGTTATGTATTATGACGGAGAATAATTCTTGTTACGAGAGCCATTATACTGCGTTGATGAAGATGGTAGTGTGAATGATGAAAAACCGTCTTTCTTCCAGGAGTATAATTGGAAGTTAAAAAAAGGCTATAACGATTTATTAGAAGGAAGTGATATTTGTGTTGTTTAAGAGAAAAAGTATAATGCTGAAAAAATTGTAGAGTAAGAATATTTGGAGGAACTGACTAGATCACTAGATATAGAGAGGTGAAGTATGTATAACCTTGAAAGATTGTTATCAATCGATAAAAACGATATGTCAGAAGCATCAAAAACTATTAATAGTGATGAGCTAAGGCAGCTTGTTGAATTACTATCTGAGAAGGACGATAAAATCAGGTATCAATCCTTCTTACTGCTCCAAAATCGCTCAATGAACTTTGACGATGTGTACTCATACTGGGATACATTTTGCGAAAAGCTAAAAAGCGAGAATTCATACCAAAGAAGCATCGGCTTAATGCTTATTGCTGAGAACGCAAAATGGGATAAGGATAATAAAATTGAGAAGATAATTGATGAGTATTTACTTCATTTGAATGATGATAAGCCAATCACTATACGACAGTGCATCCAGTCATTGCAGAAGATCATACCATTTAAAAGGCAGCTACATATCAAAATTGCCGATAAGCTAATGGCTTTAGATGTTTCAAGTATTAAAGCAACAATGCAAAAGCCAATTTTGATGGATATTTTAGGAATACTAATAATGATAAGGAAATATCGGACGAATGATGAGATAGAGGGTTATATTTTTAATGCACTAAGTGGAGGATTGCTTGATAATAAGGCAATAAAACAAGTTGAGTCTTTATTGAGTTGTTAAATATGGCTCAGGATGAGTCTAAGGCTCAGTGGAATTGTAATTTGCCTTTGTGGAGATAGTTGATATACTTGAAAATAGAAATGTCAAGGTGAATGAAATATAAATAAGAAGATTGTATGAAGATGAGGTGGATTTATGGCAAAGATATCAGGTGAAAGAAAAATTGCATATTATATTGGAATTGGGATGACGATATTGGGATTTATACTCTTCATTTCTGTATTCTTTTCTATTGCAAGCTTTATGAATGAACCGTTTATGGGTAAAGAGCCTTCATTTGTGAATGGAATATTGGGTATGGTCTTGATGATCGCAGGAATTTTTGTCAAGAATATTGGTGCTAAGGGAGCGGCTGGTTCAGGGCTGCTGCTTGATCCGGAAAAGGCAAGAGAGGATCTGAAGCCATTCAGTGAGGCGAAGGGCGGAATGATAAACGATGTTATCAGCAATATAGAAGTTGTTGACAAGATTACCAAGCCTCAGGAAGAAAGAGAAGTAATAAAAGTAAGGTGCAGAGGCTGCGAAACGCTTAATGATGAAGATGCAAAATTCTGCAAAGGTTGTGGTAAAGAAATATAAACAAAACTACATTCAGATTTTGAAGGTGGCAATAAAGGAGGCAACAATGGCTAAAGCAGTTATTTTTGACATGGATGGTGTAAGCCCTAATTTGGGTAAGCAGGATCTGTCATTGGCTGATGTTATTGTTTCTTCAATAGAGGAGATAAATCACAGGGAAATATATAAATATGATAGAATAGAAGCAGAATAAAGATAAAAGGGGAGTTTTTATGCCTAATTTGGATGACCTGCGGCTTGCGGTTCTAATCGATGCGGAGAACGTGCCATATAAAAACATCAAGGGGATATTAGAGGAGGTCGCAAAATACGGAACACCCACAATAAAGAGAATCTATGCGGATTGGACCAGTGCTGCACTGTCCGGGTGGAAGAACGCAATGCTGGAAAATGCGATTACGCCCATCCAGCAGTATAGCTATACATATGGGAAGAATTCCTCGGACTCTGCATTGATCATTGATGCAATGGATATTCTGTATACCGAAAAGGTTGATGGCTTCTGTATCATATCAAGCGACAGTGACTTTACGAGACTGGCTACAAGGCTGCGTGAGTCGGGGATGAAGGTAATCGGTATTGGAGAGAGGAAGACTCCCAATGCCTTTATCGTATCATGCGATAAGTTTATATATATTGAAATCATAAACACGCACGTAAAGAGCAAAGAGAATGGTAACGGCTATGGGAAAGATGCTTCAAGCTCTCAGGAAACAAAAGCCGGCACAGTGGAGATCAATGACGAGCTTATCAACCTGATTGCTACATCTATCAATGATGTTGCGGATGATAGCGGATGGGCGTTCTTGGGAGAGGTCGGAAATCTGATTTCTAAAAAACAGCCTGATTTTGACTCTAGAAACTATGGGTTTTCAAAACTGACCCTTCTTATAAACAGCCTTGACCGCTTTGAGGTTCAACAAAGAAAGACCAGTAATCGCAATATAAAGCATATTTTTGTAAGGAATAAGTAGAGCTGAATGGGGATTAAGTAAACTTCGTAAGAAATAAGAAGGCTTCTCAGGAAATAAGAAGACTTCGTAGGAAATATTTATACCCAGAAAAGAAATGGCATTTCAGGGGCATTTTCACGGTGGTGTGTATATGGGACTTAGAATAGTGTACGGGCGTGCAGGAAGTGGGAAATCAACCTTTTGCCTGCAGGAAATAAAGCAAAGGCTGACATCCGGTGACAGACGCCCTCTGGTACTAATCGTGCCGGAGCAGTTTTCGCTTCAGGCGGAAAAGAGCCTTGCCAGAGCGTCCGGTTCATCGGGAGTATCAGTTGCTGAGGTTCTTAGCTTTAGGAGACTTGCATATAGAGTATTCAGCGAGGTGGGAGGTATTGCCCGCCGCCATCTTAATGCAGCCGGAAAGAGCATGCTGCTTTTTCGGATTATGGACAAGCTGGGGAGCAAATTGAAGATTTTTTCCAAAACAGCTCTCAAAAAAGGATTTACACAGACCTTGTCCGATGCAATCACTGAATTTAAACGTTATGATGTTTCCCCTGAGCAATTGATTGAAGCAACAGAAAAATTACAGGACGGTCTTGCTCTAAAGGATAAGCTCACTGATTTGTCATTGATTTATGCTCAGTTCGAAGAATTGCTCCATCAGAATTATATGGATGCGGACGATGATTTGCTGGAGCTTTACAATAAGCTGGATCAATCGACGCAATTTGACGGTGCCGAAATATGGATTGATGAGTTTTCCGGCTTCACACCGCAGGAATATAAGATTATAGGTAAGCTTTTGAATAAAGTGTCACGGGTAACGATTTGCCTGTGTACGGACTGCCTTTCATACGAACCTGGGGATGGTAGTCCAATGGTTTTCGAACCAGTCAGGAAAACAGCCGTCAAGCTTTTGCGGCTGGCTGCGGAGGAAGGGGCGGACATAGAAAGCCCTGCGAAGCTTGACGGTGCATCGGTTATATCTGCGCGGTTTTCTAACTCTGAACAGCTATGCCATTTGGAGAGGAACTTTTATAAGTATCCCTATAAAAAGTTTATGAAGAAGTCATGGGATGTCTGTATTTGGACATCGACTAATCTGCATGGGGAAGTGGAGGATGCCGCCCGGGATATTATCAGACTTTGCAGGGAACAGGGCTTTCGCTACAGGGATATCGCTGTGACTATGAGAAATCCGGACAGCTACA
>CAZQCL010000159.1:0-4348 GCA_964592435.1 uncultured Oscillospiraceae bacterium | reverse complement strand
TACCTGTATATATAACTGAAGATATGGTAGGCCACAAGCTTGGGGAATTTGCACCTACAAGGACATTCCGGGGTCATGGTCGCCACACTGAGAAGTCAACTTCCCTGAAGTAGTATTAGTAATATACAAGAAACAAGCTTAATGCCGAAAGGAGGAATTCCAGTTGGAGAAGAAGGTTAAATCGAAAGAAGAGCTTCTCAAGGATAAGGATCAAATCCTTGAAAAATATAGTAAGACCCATAAACAGTTTCAGAAACCTGAATTGCTGACCAAAAAAGAAAAGAAGGTACTTGGTATTGGCAAGGATGAAGGAAGAGCCGTATTGAAATACGCAAGAATTTCTTCGAGAAAGGTAGACATTGTTCTGGATCTTATCAGAGGTAAGAATATCGATGAAGCTTACGGCATCGTAAGATACACACCAAAGGCTGCTTCCGAGTTACTCTACAAGCTTTTGAAGTCAGCTGAGGCTAATGCAACGAATGATCCGACAAAAGAACTCAATAGAGATAAACTTGTGGTAGCTGAAGCATATGCCTCACAAGGCCCGACACTTAAAAGGATTATGCCAAGAGCAAAGGGCAGAGCAAATAGAATTAGGAAAAGGACCAGCCACATTACAGTTGTATTGAAGGAGAGGTAACACCCCGCTGAAATCGGTTATTACGATTAAGAGGGGATGTACCCTTTAAATTAGCACAAACCATTGTAGAAGGAGGTTAGATGATGGGCCAGAAGGTAAATCCCCATGGATTGAGAATAGGTATAATCAAGGACTGGGATACCAAATGGTATGCCGCAGATAAGAATTTCGGAGACTATTTAGTCGAAGATACTAAGATCAGAAAATTTGTTAAAAATAAGTTATATATTTCAGGTGTGCCTAGGATAGAGATTGAAAGAGCTGCGAACAAGATAAAGATCAATGTTCATACTGCAAAGCCCGGACTGGTGATCGGAAAGGGTGGATCCGGTATAGAGGAGCTCCGTAAGAATGTTGAAGCTTTGACCGGAAAAAGTGTTTTGATTAATATAACGGAGATTAAGACACCTGATGTCAATGCTCAGTTGGTAGCTGAAAATATTGCTTCACAGCTTGAGAGAAGAATTTCCTATAGAAGGGCTATGAAGCAGGCGATGTCAAGGGCCATGAAAATGGGCGCGAAGGGTATCAAAACAAGTGTTTCAGGCAGACTTGGCGGAGCTGAAATTGCAAGAAGAGAGCATTATCATGAGGGAACGATACCTCTTCAGACATTAAGAGCCGATATCGATTATGGCTTTGCTGAAGCGAACACAACTTATGGAAAGGTCGGCGTTAAGGCCTGGATATATAAAGGTGAAGTGCTTCCCGCTGTTAAGAAGGAAAACAAGGCGGAAGGAGGCGGTTTGTAATGTTGATGCCAAAAAGAGTAAGGCGCAGGAGAGTTCACAGGGGCAGAATGAATGGTATTGCTACAAGGGGTAATTCACTGTCATATGGCGAATTCGGCTTACAGGCTCTTGAGCCTGCTTGGATTACAAGCAATCAAATTGAAGCGGCCAGAATAGCAATGACAAGGTTTACAAAAAGAGGCGGACAGGTTTGGATAAAGATATTTCCCGATAAGCCGGTTACAAAGAAGCCTGCCGAAACTCGTATGGGTAGCGGTAAAGGTTCACCTGAGTACTGGGTAGCGGTAGTAAAGCCCGGGAGGATATTATTTGAAATTGCGGGTGTAACTGAAGAAGCAGCCAGAGAAGCCATGAGGCTTGCAATGCATAAGCTTCCGATAAAGTGCAAGTTCATAGCCCGCGATAAAGAAATGGGTGGTGACGAGAATGAAAGCCAGTGAAATAAGAGATAGGACACAGGAAGAGCTTCAGAAGGAATTAAGCGAGCTCAAATCGGAATTGTTTAAACTTCGTTTCCAGCTTGTCACGAACCAACTGGAGAATCCAATGAAGCTCAGAGATGTTAAGAAATCTATTGCCAGGGTTAAGACTGTAATAAGAGAAAGAGAAATAAAGGGAATACAGGCGTAACCTGTATAGATGAAAGGAGGTAGCAGCTTGGAAGAAAGAGCAATAAGAAAGACCAGAACAGGTAAGGTTATTAGTGACAAGATGGATAAGACGATTGTCGTTGCAATAGAGACAAGTGTAAAACATCCATTGTATAAAAAAATCATTAAAAGGACTGATAAGCTAAAGGCTCATGACGAAAACAATGAATGTAATATTGGCGACAGGGTAAAGGTTATGGAGACCCGCCCGCTGAGTAGAGATAAAAGGTGGAGGCTTGTTGAGATTGTAGAGAAGGCCCGTTAATAGCCAGTTTTCAAAGTATAGGGAAGGAGGTACTGGTATGATACAGGTTCAATCCGTAGTAAAGTCAGCAGATAACACAGGAGCCAAGGAAATGATGTGCATCAAGGTACTTGGCGGCTCCTGGAGAAGATATGCCAGTATAGGCGATGTAATCGTTGCATCGGTTAAAAGCGCAACACCCGGCGGAGTTGTTAAAAAAGGCGAAATTGTCAGATGTGTCATCGTACGCACCAGAAAAGGCATAAGAAGGCCTGATGGTTCATACATCAAATTTGACGAGAACGCTGCAGTAGTAATAAAGGAAGACAAAAACCCTATGGGAACACGTATTTTTGGCCCTGTTGCGAGAGAGTTGAGAGACAGGGAGTACATGAAAATACTGTCACTCGCACCTGAGGTTCTATAGATAGGAGGCGGTTAGATTGGCAAATAGTGTACATGTAAAAACGGGAGATACTGTTTATGTTCTCTCCGGTAAGGATAAAGGGAAAAAGGGTAAGGTGCTTTATGTAAATCCAAGCGACAAGTCTGTAATTGTCGAGGGTGTGAACGTTAGAACAAAGCACAAGAAACCAAGAGGCAGATTTCAGGAAGGTGGAATCATCCGCCAGGAAGTACCAATCAGCAGTTCGAAGGTAATGTTGGTTTGCGGAAGATGCAAGACACCGACCAAGATTGGAAAACTAATACATGAAAACGGACAGAAGGATCGTGTTTGTAAAAAGTGTGGAGAGGTTCTTGACACGCAGAAAGAGGCAAGAGAGGATTAGCGAATATCTTCTCGAAAGGAGGTTAAGGTCTTATGGCTAGGCTTAAGGAAAAATACAAAGAAGAAGTAATGCCGGCAATGCAGGCAAAGTTTAAATATTCCAGCGTAATGCAGCTGCCAAAGCTTGAAAAGGTAGTAATCAACATGGGAGTGGGAGATGTCAAGGAAAACCCCAAGGCCATGGATGCAGCGGTAAATGATATGACAATCATTTCAGGTCAGAAACCGGTTATAACAAAGGCAAAGAAATCAGTTGCAAACTTTAAGCTGAGAGAAGGGATGAGTATCGGCTGTAAGGTGACGTTACGCGGTGAGAGGATGTACAATTTTGTCGACAAGCTGTTCAATGCGGCACTCCCAAGAGTTAGAGACTTCAGGGGAATATCGGGTAATTCCTTTGACGGAAGAGGTAATTACACTTTAGGCATCAGGGATCAGCTTATATTCCCGGAAATAGAGTATGATAAGGTGGATAAGGCGAGAGGCATGGATATAGCTTTTGTTACTACTGCCAAGACAGACGAAGAGGCAAAAGAGCTTCTTAGACTTATGGGAATGCCTTTCAATCGTTAGAATAGGAGGGAAGACGTGGCAAAGAAGTCAATGATCATTAAACAACAAAGAAAGCCGAAATACAGTACCAGAGCTTATAATAGATGCAAGCTTTGCGGAAGACCTCACGCATACATGAGGAAGTTCGGTGTGTGTCGTTTGTGCTTCAGAGAACTGGCTTACAAAGGGCAGATTCCTGGCGTAAGAAAAGCCAGCTGGTAACAAATTTTGGAAGGAGGTTAAACATATGCATATCACAGACGCTATAGCTGACATGTTGACAAGGGTCAGGAATGCCAGCACAGCAAAGCATGAATCCGTTGATATACCGGCATCTAATATGAAGAAGGATATTGCTCGAATATTGCTGGATGAGGGTTATGTTAAGAACGTCGAGTTTATACAGGACGACAAGCAAGGGATTATAAGGTTGACTTTGAAATATACCGCAGGTAAGCAAAATGTTATTTCCGGCATAAAGAGAATCAGCAAACCCGGACTTAGGGTTTATGCCGACAGGGACAAACTTCCGAAGGTTCTCGGAGGACTTGGTGTTGCGGTTATTTCTACATCAAAGGGCGTTATGACAGACAAGAAGGCAAGAGCTGAAGGCATCGGCGGGGAGGTACTTGCTTTTATTTGGTAATATATTTTATATAAAGACTGCTTTCAGCAGAGATTAAGGAAATTTAAACGCTTACGCGTTAAATAACAACT
>CAZQCL010000158.1:0-4411 GCA_964592435.1 uncultured Oscillospiraceae bacterium | reverse complement strand
GACAGCCCATTCAAAAATAACACACACCTCCTTGTATTCAGTTTTCAATGGTCAAACCGGTCTAATTCCCGGCTTATCATACATTCGGATGGCTTGCGCCATCCGTTATTATACGAAATATAAACTAATTGTAAACTTATTTAATTTTTATGTCAAGAAGAACACAAATCCCGTTCACTGTCGGTCTGATAGCAACGTCCAGTCACCGGGATATTGCCGCAGTAATTGTATTTTTCATCAGCATTGTTATAGTCATAGGGCCTACTCCACCGGGCACAGGAGTGATTGCCGATGCTATTTCACAAGCAGATGAGAATTCCACATCACCTACAAGCTTTCCATTCTCAAGTCTGTTCATACCTACATCAATAACCACCGCACCGGGCTTGATGAAGCTCCCCTTTATATATTCCGGTCTTCCCATGGCTGCCACAAGTATGTCAGCTGCGCGGCATTCACCCTGCAGATCACGGGTTTTTGAATGACATACTGTAACAGTTCCGTCTGCTGCCATCAAAAGCATAGCCATCGGCTTACCTACAATGTTGCTTCTACCGATTACCACGCATTTCTTCCCTTCCACCTGCATGCCGCTCTCCTTAATGAGCTCCATTATCCCCGCAGGTGTACAGGGTGAAAACATAGGATTTCCATTCATGATACGTCCTGTATTTATTGGATGAAAGGCGTCTACGTCCTTATCCGGGTGGATCGCGGGTATAATCTTAGCCTCGTTTATATGCGCGGGTAGGGGAAGCTGAACCAAAATACCGCTTACCTTTGGATCTGTGTTAAGATCACTAATAAGCGATAATAGCTCCTCCTCGCTTGTTTTCTTGTCTAGTGTATGTGGATATGAACGAATGCTAAGCTCCTCACAAGCCTTTTGCTTCCTTTTGACATATATCTGCGATGCTGGGTCATTGCCGACCAAAACCACTGCAAGCCCGGGGAATATGCCTTTTCTATTTAATTCTTCCACCTGACTCTTGAGCTGCTGCCTGATTTTTTTTGATAATTCCGTACCACTAAGAATTTTTGCTCCCATGTATATTCTCCCTCCTTATATTCATTTTTGTATATTCTATCACTGTTTTCATTTTAATCCACTGTTTTTTAAATTTATATAAAGCAAAGCTAAGAAATAAGCTGCCTGAATTCTTTTTTACCTCTCATTGCGTAAAAAACGTTATTATTCTTTATTTCATTTCGCATGCCCCCATTAAGCTCAATAGCCTTTTGCAGGTTTTCAATCGATATATCATATCGTCTGAGCATTGCGTATATAGATGCCAGATTATAATACAGTTCGGCGTCGGAGGGCTTAATCTTGAGCGCTGACTTATATGCTTCTATTGCATCACTATATTGGCGCATTTCAGTAAGGGCCGCTCCAAGGTAATAGTATATTTCCAATTCATCAGGATTAGTGTCCAGTGCATTTCTGTATGCTGCTGCAGCTTCCGCATATCTTCCGCCTTCATAGAGGCACATGCCCATGCTGAAGTACAGGCTGGAGTTGCCAGCACTCCTTTTTATCCCCTCTTCATAGATTTTCAATGCTTCTTCATGTTTCTCCGACTTTATCAGCGCCTTTCCCCGCCGGTCAAGAGCCTCTAAACTATCGGGATCAGGATTGATCGACAAAAGCCCGGCATCTCTTTTAACCCTGTTGATCATTTCTTTATAATCAAAAATGATAAAAATAATCGGTGGCAGTAATCCGAACAGCAAAAAAACTAATTCCATGTACTGCTCCACTTCAACATCATTGATAAAACTGAGAAGAGCTAGAACAAAAGCAAAAATCTGTGCGCATAAAGGAACCAACATCAAAAGCTTCTTTTTTCTGAATAATCTATAGAAAGTATATATGAGTAAAAAAAGCATCAGAGCGACTAAAAAACCATTAATAATCGATATAATGATCACTCCTTAACTAATACACTATTCTTTATCCATCATTTGCATCTCCTGAAGCTGCTGTTTTGTAATAAGCACCTGCCTTGGTTTACTGCCTTCAAACCCTCCCACTATTCCTCTGGCTTCCATCTGATCCACAATTCTTGCAGCCCTAGCATACCCTACCCTGAACTTGCGCTGGATCAGTGAAACCGAAGCTTGACCCGCCTCAACCACCATTTCGATTGCATTTGACAGCAGTTCGTCGTGATCATCTTCAGCATTGATGATGGAGGAGCAGTCATTGTTTATTTCCTCAATGATGTCGTCATCATAGACCGCATCTCCCTGTGTCTTCACAAATTCGACTACCTTTTCAACCTCTCCATCTGTAATATTCGCACCCTGTACTCTGACAGGCTTATTCCTTCCGGTTGGATGCAGTAGCATATCTCCTTTACCAAGAAGCTTTTCGGCACCTGCCATATCAAGGATAGTTCTCGAATCAACCTGTGACGAAACAGCAAAGGATATCCTTGATGGAATGTTTGCCTTAATGACACCAGTGATAACATCTACTGATGGTCTCTGTGTTGCTATTACAAGGTGCATTCCGGCCGCTCTGGCCATCTGTGAAAGCCTGCATATGGCATCCTCAACATCATTTGGAGCTACCATCATCAGATCGGAAAGCTCGTCAATAATAATAAGAATCTGCGGCAAGATGGGCGACTCGCCTGTTTTAAGCATTAATTGATTGTATCCCTTTAAATCTCTCACTGCCTTATCAGCAAAAAGCTTATAGCGGCTGACCATTTCCTGCACAGCCCAATTCAATGCTCCTGAAGCCTTTTTAGGCTCTGTTACAACAGGTATCAGTAAATGGGGTATGCTATTATAAACACCAAGCTCCACAACCTTCGGATCAATCAGCAGCATCTTAACTTCCTCCGGTGATGCTTTATATAATATACTGACAATCAGGCTATTTATGCATACACTCTTTCCCGACCCCGTCGCACCGGCTATTAGGAGGTGCGGCATCTTTGCAATATCAACAATGACGGTTTCTCCGGAAATATCTCTTCCTAATGCGAAAGCAAGCTTCGAGGGATGTTGTATAAACTCCTTTGATTCCAAAACATCCCTAAGACGAACCATATTTGTTTCCCTATTGGGAACCTCAATTCCTATAGCCGCCTTACCGGGTATAGGGGCTTCAATGCGAATACCGGGGGCAGCAAGATTTAAGGCAATATCATCGGAAAGATTTACGATCTTGCTAACCTTTACGCCGGAACTTGGCTGAAGCTCATATCGGGTAACCGTCGGCCCCCTGGTGACATTAATGACCCTTGCGGAAACGCCGAAGCTGCTCAATGTTTCCTCCAGCTTCTTTGCACCTTCAAGCACTTGATTCCTATAGCTCTTTGCACTTCCTCCCATATCAACATCCTCAATGAGCAAGTCATAGGGCGGTACTTTATAATTTGCAGACAACCTGTTCTTTTGGATAGGCCCTTTAATAACTATTTCCTGTAATCCCGGTTCATTATTTTTATCCTGATCTTTTACATAGGCTTTACGTTTCTTTTCTGCCTCTTTCTTTAAATCGCCGATAACTAATTCTATTTGCGGCTCTTCCGTTGTAGATAGAATGTCCTTCTCATCAATTCCTATTTCTTTTTCCTTTTTTTTCAGCTCTCTCGAGGTCTTTTCGATTTTAAAATCAATTATTTTTGGTTTTTTGTCGAAGCGCAGGGACATCTCTTCACCATCTTCAACAATAGAGGGCTGAATGTCTTCATCCTCACCCGCCTTTTTCTTATCCATCGCATCTGATACCTTTCGAGCAAAAAAAATGCGTAGATTCTTTGTAAAATCAGAAATGGACGAATTAGTCAATAATATGATAACAACTAATGCCAAGGCTGTTAGAATTATAAAGGTACCAAGAACGCGGAACGAAATAAGAAAGGGCAGGCTGATAAGTCCTCCCAGAATTCCTCCCCCAACCAAAGCATTTCCATCAATATAAAACATTTCCAAAGCCTTTAAGGGCTTTAATCCTTTATAATATTCCGACCTATAATTTCCCGCTTGAATCATAGCTGAAACCAACACAAATAAGAGGAAAATATAAAGAGCTTTGTTCTTAAGATTGAGCTTCTCGTGACCAAATATCAGAGCAGCCGCATAAAGTATGATAACCGGCGGTATCAGAAATGCCGGTACGCCAAACAGGCCAAGTGAAACTTCCCGTATAAATGTACCAAATATCCCTATCGAATCCTTCACATAAAAGCTTAAAAGCATAAGAATGCCCAAAGCCAATACAAAAATACCCTTAATTTCATTAATATGAGTGTTTTGCGCCTTCTTTCTTTTTGTCACAGTCTTTTTCTTTTGTGTTTTCTTCCCTTTCAACCTCTCACCCCACATTATTAAACAACAGCTCAGATAACAATTATACCATAATTTCTCACCCATATCTATCCCTATATGCTAC
>CAZQCL010000157.1:0-4521 GCA_964592435.1 uncultured Oscillospiraceae bacterium | reverse complement strand
GCAGGGCTAATCGGTATGTTCTTTTCCCGTTCAATGGTTGAAGTGATTGTTACCGGCACCATAATGATGTCCGGATACATGCTCGTGACAGCATGCCTTTCCGCCACTATCCGAGATTACACCCCGGTAGATAAGGCTGGGCATTTTCAAGGTATACGGATGATTTTTGCGGTTTTATTACCTATGCTAATCGGTCCGTTTATCGGAGCAGCTGTTATCAAGAATAGCAACATTACCTATATCGATCTGGGTGTAGTGAAAAATGTTCCTACGCCGTCTATATTCCTTGCATCAGCATTTATATTACTGCTCGTTGCAATCCCAATTTCCATATTGAAACGGAGGCAAAGCCATGAAAACAATTTGGGGAGAGAAGCTTGATAAATCCAATATTTTGACAGAGTATCCCCGTCCACAGATGGTGCGGGAAAGCTACATAAATTTAAACGGCATATGGAGCTATGCAATTACAGATAGCGAAAATCCTCCCGACAGCTTTGACGGGGAAATACTTGTGCCATTCTCACCTGAGTGCGAGCTGAGCGGTGTAATGCGAAGGCTTTCTCCTGAGCAAACCCTATGGTATCAGCGCACGCTGCAGCTACCATCGGATTTTAATGTTGGCAGAGTGATTTTGCACTTTGGTGCCGTAGATCAGATAGCAACAGTTTATGTAAACGGAACCGAAGCTTGTAAGCATATCGGGGGCTATACCCCCTTCAGTACTGATATTACTCCTTATTTACATGAAGAGAATACGATTCTTGTCAAGGTACGCGATTTCAGCGATACCAGCTACCATTCTCGGGGAAAGCAAAAAAGCAAGCGAGGAGGCATCTGGTACACAGCTCAAAGCGGCATATGGCAAACGGTGTGGCTGGAGAGTGTGCCAAAGGAATACATTAGCGCATTGCGTATTACACCGCTGTTCGATGAAAAGGCTTTGGAAATCACCGTTTTATCCGAGGGCTCACATTCATGCAGCGCAAATGCGGGCGGAAACAAGATTACCTTTACATCAAATAAACCAGTAAAGCTATATATACAATCGTTCATCCCGTGGACGCCCGAAATTCCCCATCTTTATGATTTAACAGTTACGATGGGTGAGGACTGTGTTAAGAGTTATTTTGGCATGCGGAAATTCTCGGTGGAAGCGGATAACAAGGGAGTAAAACGATTATTTTTGAACAACAAGCCATATTTTCACAACGGTCTGCTGGATCAGGGCTATTACAGCGACGGTATGTATACTGCGCCCAGCGACGAGGCTATGGTCTTCGATATACAAACCGCCAAGGATATGGGCTTTAACATGCTTCGTAAGCATATTAAAATAGAGCCCCTACGCTGGTATTATCATTGTGACAGGATCGGTATGCTGGTGTGGCAGGACATGATAAATGGCGGCGGTGATTATCGGCTTGGTGTAGTCTCCTCTCCCCTTGTGACTGGACTCCATTTTAAGGATAATCACTATAAATGGTTCGGCCGCGAGGATGCGGAAGGACGTGCACAATACTACAGAGAACTTGACGAGATGATTGGCCATTTGTATAACTGTGTGTCAATTGCCATGTGGGTTCCTTTCAATGAGGGATGGGGTCAATTTGATGCAAAGGAGGCCGTCAGGAGGATTTTGGAGCTTGACACAACTCGGACGGTTGACCACGCCAGCGGATGGCACGACCAATTCATCGGAGATTTCAAAAGTCTCCATGTTTACTTTAAGAAATATCGATTTAGGAGCGATAAATCAGGACGTGCAGTAATACTATCTGAATTTGGCGGCTACAACTATCGTGTAAAGGGACATAGCTTTAATGAAAAGGACTTTGGTTATAAAAGGTTTGAAACGGCAGAGGAGTTACTGACAGCTTACAAGGATCTATACGAAAATGAGATTTCCCCTGCAGTGAAACAAGGGCTGTGTGCCGCCGTATACACTCAGCTTACCGATGTGGAGGATGAATTGAACGGGCTGATCACCTATGACCGTAAAGTCTTGAAGCTGCCTGTGGATAAGGTAAGGCAAATCAATACAGCTATTAGCTATTTTATATTTTCAGCTCAGTTACCACTAAAATTGGTTGCCATGCCAATCGAGTGGAGGTACCGAACAATGCCATTAAAATTATATCCCCTATAGAGTATGCTTTCAGCACATCGGGGCTTTTTGTATCCTTAAATGGATTCTTCGGTAGCTTCGAAATCTCTTCTCCCCCAGCTTCATAATAAAATCTCATAATCAGTTCACAAAATTCCTCCCGAGTGGTATTTTGAACATAGGAACCCGCCAATCTTGGGATAATCAGATGATTATTATATGTATCCAATAATTCATCAACCGCGCTTATGCTAGCCCCATTAAGACTAATAGTTTCAGCCTTGTCAGGCTCAGGGAGATAAAAAATCAAACCGTCATTCACCAAAACAAAAAGCTTTAAGTTGGCAGATTCGCTTTTGTAATCCGTTGCAGTTATTTCAACTTCCTGTATTCCTACATTAGAAGTCTCAAGATAATACTTATCATTTTGTACGTATCCCTTATTCACTTTATAGTATAGTCTGTCTCCATCTGTATCCTTAAAAAGACTCTTTAGATCTATATCAACCGTTTCATATTTATCAACAGAAACGACCACTACTTCCTCCATGACACGAGGTGCCGAATTGCTCTTTGGCATAATGAACCTGCCGCCCTTTATATTAACAGGCATATCAGTTAACTGGGATTTGTAAATAGGAATTGGACTTTCAAGTTTGACCTGAAGTACATAATCGCCATCCGGTATGTTCTGCCCCGAAAATGAATAGCTAATTGATAATATCACCATTTGCTTCATTGTTCATAGTCACTACATAATTCCCATCGCCAAGCTTTTTACGTATTAAAATGCAATAAACAACTAGCGTTATCCTTGCTATATCGGGAGTTAGACAGTTAATTGCTGAAAATTAAAAATCAAAAAGTCTAAAGCCCATTGAAAAATGGGCTTTTTTTATGCATATCTCATTTCCCTCCTATAACATTTTTCTTACTAATTATAGTTTTTTTCAACCTATCTATTCAGATAAAAGAAAAGTAGAATAGTGGTGGATAGTTGTCTTTTTGCACCAGAATCCTATCATAAGGGGGAAATCCTAAAATGAGAAGAAATCTGTCTATAATCCTGCTTTCTGTGTTACTATTATTTCTACTTCCCTTTTCATCTTCAGCAACCATGAACACGGACTCCGACGAGCTTCGTATTCTACATTCCACTGCCTTTGCTGTAAATACTGCAGCATACCAGGGCGCTTCGGCCTGGGCGACCACAGAACTGGACAAAGCTGCGGGATATGGTCTAATTACAAATCGCATTAAAAACAACATGGCTGCAAAGGTAACCAGAGAAGAATTTGCGGAAATCGCGCTGAAGCTGTATGAGAAATACACTGGAGAAACAGTGCAGCAGGGAACTATCAGTTTTTCCGATACAAGCAATCCTGAAATACTTAAAGCTGCGAATCTAGGCCTTGTAACAGGTATGGGTGGCAACCGTTATTCACCTGGGGAGTTTGTCACCAGAGAGCAAATGGCTACTATTCTTTTTCGGGCTATAAAAGTCATCAATCCTGTTGGGAACTACCAAAGCCAAGGTGTGGCAGTCTTTGCCGATGACAGCAAGGTGGAATCCTGGGCACGGGAAGGTGTTTACTATTGTTACAGGGTTCAGATTGTAAAAGGTGTGGGAAAGATAAACGGAGCCGATCGGTTTGATCCCGACGGAAACGCCACACGGGAACAGGCTGCTTTGGTTTCGTTAAGAGCTTATGAGTTATTAACCGGGAATTACTCTCCTGTGGACACCTACGTCGGTATAATAGCAGCCTCAGGAGCGCATCCGTCCCAATCAAAATTGCAGCTTCCGGGGGGCTTCCCCAAAAACATTCCCTTTGCCGATGATGCATACAATGTAGCCAAAGAAGCGAGTGAAGGCACCATCTTCCTGCAGTACCAGTCCAATAAGAAGCTCGCTGACCTGGCAACTCTCTACAGGAACTTTATTAAGCAATATGACAGTGATTGCCAGGAGTTTAGCGACGGAACCTATTCTGTTTTTACGGCTGATATGCCGGGGTATGAATTGAATTTGATGGTAGCGGACATAGGGACTATAGCGGTAAGTATGACATTAAACTTCCCTGAGGGTATACCCGATGTCCCTGAGAATGGCGGAGATGCTGTTATAGCAGGCACAGGCGGTACAGAAGCTACAGACGGTACAGGAGCCGCGGAAGCAAACCCGGAACATGATGGTGAGTCAAGCGGGCATTACGCAAAAACAGATTATTCAGATGGAGTAATAGATGCAAGCGGCGTTTCAAACCCAAATGCAATGATACCCGGCAGGCTGGTTGCCGGCTCAGCTTGTACCGACCCATATTCGACGAATTTGTTTGTCAGGAAGGATGATAAAAGCCTCTGGGGCTTTGGCAATAATTTATATATCGGAGCAGTTCAGGGTGCATATGGTT
>CAZQCL010000156.1:0-4548 GCA_964592435.1 uncultured Oscillospiraceae bacterium | reverse complement strand
AAATGGGTCCTGTGCCCCATTTATTGCAGATTATCACCATGATATTATTAAATTGACAGTGAGGTGATATTATGGAAATCAATAACTACATGCAGCAAAATATAAGCAGCATACGATATGCGCTGAGCATCGCGACACTTAAAAAAACCTTGAGTCAGGATGCCCAATCAATGAGCACCCTGCTTCAAGGTTTCCGTGATACCAATGCAAGAATTATGGAAAACTCCATCACCCCGCACAAAGGCGGCAGCATCGATATAAGTCTATAATTGTTTCAATAGCTTTATTGCTTTATCCAGCACGTTCTCGACAGTAAACCCATACTTCTCAAACAGCAACTTTGCCGGAGCAGATTCACCAAAATGATCAATGGAGATGATATCGCCCTTAAGGCCTACATATTTGTGCCAGCCAAAAGAGGATGCAGCCTCCACCGCCAGACGCTTGGTCACGTCTGATGGAAGCACGCTTTCCTTATATGCGTCATCCTGCTCCTCGAAAAGCTCCCAGGAGGGCATGCTAACAACACGAACAGCCACACCGCGATCCATAAGCTGCTTTCCTGCCTCATAGACCAGCTGCACCTCTGAACCGGATGCCATTAAGATGATTTCCGGCTTCTTCTCCGAGTCCAGTATAGTATAAGCACCCTTCAAGGCGTTTACGCCTGTCATATCAAACTGTGGAAGGTTCTGCCTGGTAAGTACCAGAGCTATGGGAGATTCCTTTCTTGACATCGCAGCGTACCAGCCTGCAGCAGTTTCCTTTGAGTCACAGGGACGGAAAACTACAAAGCCCGGAATGCTTCTCAGCGAAGCCAGCTGTTCAACAGGCTGATGAGTAGGCCCATCTTCTCCGACACCTATACTGTCGTGGGTCAGCACATATGTGACCGGCAGCTTCATCAATGCAGATAATCTCATGGAGGGCTTCATGTAGTCACAGAACACAAAGAAGGTAGAAACATAAGGCTGCAGCCTTCCATGTACCGCCATTCCGTTGGCAATTGCGGCCATTGCGTGCTCGCGCACACCAAAATGCAGGTTTGAACCGCTATAATCCTCGGGCGAGAAGTCTCCCCTGCCTTTCATGTTGGACTTGTTGGATGGCGCCAAATCTGCCGAACCGCCTATTAAATTCGGCGCAATAGCTGCCAGCCTGTTCAGTGCCTCGCCGGAAGAGGATCTGGTTGCATTGGCTTTGCTGTCAAAGTCCCAGTACTCCTTATTATCCAGCAGTCCGGAAACAAATTCCGACTTTTTCCATGCTTCCCATTCAGCCGCCAACTCCGGGAATGCCTTTGCATAGGCTTTTATCAATTCATTCCAGTCGTTTTGCTGCTTTCTGCCTGCTTCACGTATTTTACCCATATGCTCGTTGACTTCGTCGGGCACATAAAAATCCTCATCGTATTTCCAACACAGATTAGCCTTTGTTGCCTTGATATTATCCACTCCAAGAGGCTCTCCATGAGCTGATGCTTTCCCCTGCTTCTCCGGGCATCCATATCCAATCGCGGTTTTTATCACAATGAGTGACGGCTTGGTGCTTTCAGCCTTTGCGGCCTTTATAGCAGCATCGATAGAATCAACATTGTTCCCATCTTCCACATGCAGGGTTTGCCAGCCATATGCATCAAAACGCTTGGCAACATTCTCGCGGAAGGTGATATCCGTAGAACCTTCAATGGTAATCTTATTAGAATCATACAGAACTATCAGCTTTCCAAGGCCAAGGGTTCCGGCCATTGACGCCGCTTCCGATGCTATTCCTTCCATCATGCAGCCGTCTCCGGACAGTACATATGTATAATGGTCAACAATCGAATAACCGGGACGATTAAATTTATTGGCCAGATATGCTTCTGCCATAGCCATTCCCACTCCATTGGCAAGGCCTTGACCAAGCGGGCCGGTAGTCACTTCCACGCCCTTCGTATGGCCGTACTCGGGATGTCCCGGTGTCAGGCTGTCCATCTGTCTGAAACTCTTGATATCATCGATCGTCAGTCCATACCCGAAGATGTGAAGTAATGAGTAAATAAGCATAGAGCCGTGTCCGGCCGATAATATGAATCGATCGCGATCATCCCACTGGGGATCGGACGGATTGTGCTTCATATTCTTTGCCCAGAGCGTATATGCCATAGGGGCTGCTCCCA
Source organism: uncultured Oscillospiraceae bacterium (assembly GCA_964592435.1). Taxonomy (GTDB): domain Bacteria; phylum Bacillota; class Clostridia; order Acetivibrionales; family DTU013; genus JAAYBT01. Next base: position 2,387 of record CAZQCL010000156.1, on the reverse strand, counting down.
AGGGCAAGCCCGGGTGGCCCGAATTCGCCTTTTGAACCGCTTCCGCAGATAAAATACGGATTGTGTTGATGGTTAAGTTCTCAATACTATTCATAAATATCCTCCCATTTGTATAATAAATTTTGTTTTAGCTGTATCTAATAGTCGTTCCTTTCTCTGATATTCTCCAAAGGCACATAAATAAATTATAACATCAGTCGCCGCCGATAACCAGCCGCACATTATATCATGAATTTAAAAAATTCGTGATATAATCGGCCATGTGCGTTTCGGCATTAGCCGAAAATTTCGCACGGCCATAAATTCCGCCGGAGGCATATAATAACCTCACGTGTGAGGTTATTATATCACAAAATCCCTGTATCGATTATAATCGCTCTGTCTGCATTCCATGGTCAGCAGCGTTCCGGAGCTTTCATAGCTAATTGTCTTTATCAATGCATTTTCATTAAAATAAGCCGCTGCTTTAGACTGATCATAGGGGATGAGCATGCTGCAATCAACATATTCGGCAAATATCTTTTTACCGATAAGCTCAAGCAGCTCCTCCAATCCAATCCTTTCCGCAGCAGAAATATAGATATCGTCACCTTTAGCATAAGGGATTCTCATTGGGGTCAGCTCAGCTTTATTGTAAACATGAATAGTCGGCAGCTCTCCGGCTCCTATTTGCTTCAAGGTCTCTTCCGTCACCTGTATCTGCTGTTCGCAGTTGGGATTCGAAGCATCCGCAACATGCAGCAGCAAATCCGCATTTCTCACTTCCTCCAGTGTGGATCTAAATGCCTTCACCAGATCATGGGGCAATTTGCTTACAAAACCGACGGTATCGGACAATAAAAACTCCCTCTTATCCGGCAGCAAAACCTTTCTCACAGAGGTATCAAGTGTCGCGAACAGCATATCCTTTTCTAAAACCTTTTTGCTGTCGGGCCTTTGAGACAGCTCCATCATTGCATTCATTACGGTCGACTTGCCCGCATTTGTATATCCTACCAGCGCAACATGGGGCAATCCTGACCTGTTACGTCTTTTTCTCTGTATCCCGCGTTCCAGCTCAACCGACTTCAGCTCTTTTTCAAGCTCAGATATTTTTTCTTTTATCTTTCTGCGATCCAGAGCAATTTGCTTTTCACCGCCACCTCTGCTGGTAACTCCAACGCCCCCATACTGGCGGTCCATAGCCTCATTCAGTCCTACCAGCCTTGGCAGCATATACTTTAGCTCGGCTAGCTCCACCTGCAGCTTAGCTTCTCTTGTCTGAGCGCGCCGGGCAAATATTTCAAGGATCAGCGATGTTCTATCCATAACTTGATGCTCCAGTGCTCTTTCAAGGTTTCTTAGCTGAGATGGCGACAGCTCATTATTAAAAATTATCGCATCTGCCTCGGTAGTATCTAAAAAGCTCTTGAGCTCCTTTACCTTGCCCGAACCGATATAATACCGCTTGTTGACCTCCTTCAGATTCTGCTCTGCCTGTGCCACTATTTCCATTTCGCAGGCAACTGTCAGGTTTTCAAGCTCCTCCATGGATTCCATGAAATCGATTTGGTTATTAATATTTGCGCCTACCAGTATTGCCTTTTGCTTTTGTTCCATTAACATATTCTCCTTGTCCACCCAAAGGTGTTTAAAATGGGTGCTTTTTTACTGTTCTTTTCTCCCCCGAAGTGAGAAGTATTTTCTCGCAAGCCACAGCGCCGGCCTTATTACGGGAGGCTCCATATCGGCTGCAACCTCTTTTAGTCTATCCCTGATAGGCAGGTGCTGGGGACACACTTTTTCACATTTCCCGCATTCTTTGCACAATGAAGCATAGGAGGGCTTGCCGCCCATCAAGCCTCCGGCGAATGCAATATACTGCCACTGCGCCCGCTTGGCTCCAAAAAAGTGGCGTGCGTTATAGTAGCTAAAGCAAAAAGGGATATCTACGTCTGCCGGGCATGGCATGCAATAGCCGCATCCGGTGCATCCAACCCTCATCAGCCTGTAGTACTGCTCTTTAACCTTCTCATACAGGCTCAACTCATCTTTAGTAAGCGAATTGGGCAGCACTTCTCCGGCCAGTCTTATATTCTCCTCAATATGTGCCTCCTCATTCATCCCTGATAGTACGACCGTTACGGCGGGTTGATTCCAAAGCCAGCGTAGCGCCCAGTCAGCAGGCGTTCTTTTTACTTCCGACGAGTCCCAAATCTTTTGAATCTCCCTGGGCATCCTGCCTACCAGCGAACCTCCCCTCAGAGGCTCCATAATAATTACGCCGATTCCTTTGGATGCGGCATATTCCAAGCCTTCTCTTCCGGCCTGAAAGTTCTCGTCAACATAATTATATTGTATTTGGCAAAAATCCCATGGATAATCGTCCAAAATTGACTTGAAATCCT
>CAZQCL010000155.1:0-4628 GCA_964592435.1 uncultured Oscillospiraceae bacterium | reverse complement strand
TCTACTTCTATTATATATGCTGCACATATAAATTGAAATGCTTTTACTTCAAATGTAAAAAATTATGGCAAAAAGCTGTCATTCTACTAATACGCTGCCCTTTTCCTTTAAGTCTGAAATCGCATTTGATTTAATCATCTCGTTGGAAAGCGTGAACAGATTGTCGTCTATATAGATAATTCTTCGCACATTCTTATCACTGTTATACCAATTATTCCCCGCCTTCAAACGGTCATCCTCCGAAAGATGGGTTATTCCGCCTTTTAATTTAAAACCATTTTTCAGATCCAGATGATAAACCAGAGCCCCCTGGAAAGTGAATTGCCCATACTGAAGCGACTCCTGCTTTGCCTTTACAGAGCTGTCCTTTATCTCCATCAGCGTTACCGGAAAGGCCAGCAAGTTTTTTTCCCTCGAGAACAGCAGTGCCTTATGGTTGCTGAGTAGTTCTGAATCAGTGCCTCTATCGCCGATAATTTCGGAGAACTTCTGTATGGGGTTGCGTACATCCGATACATCAAACAACGCTACCTTCATGCCCAGATAATAGGCTTGCCCCTTGATTTCAATCGTATCCTTCCCAAAGCCTATAAGATGATTTTCATCATAGGGATGCAAGTAATCGCTGTATCCCGGAATCTTCAAAGCTCCCAGGATAGTTGGTTTTTTAGGATCCTTCAAATCAATCACAAACAAGGGATCGACTGTTTTGAAGGTTACAACATAAGCCCTGTCACCCATAAAGCGGACTGAGTAGATTCTTTCACCCGGTGCCATATCCTCTATCCTGCCGGTAATGGAGAGCATACTATCCAGAACATATAGACAGTTCTTTGATATTCTCTCATCTGTTGCCCATATATCGCCTGTGGTTGTAGCAATATGGAAATAGTCCCTGTTCTCATCCATGGAAAACTGGTTCAGGATTCTTCCCGGAACCTCTCCCTTGCAAAGATAGGTCAGTCTGGCATCCTTCATTGCGAATTTGAATATCTGCGTTTTTTCCTGACGGACAGCTCCTATATATGCCCTGGAATAATCAGCTACAGCTATATACAAATTCTCGATAGAAGCGTAAACGTTATGCCCCGCACCCAGGTAGGTTGAAACATCGGCAGGCTCATTTCCGCTTACATCAATGCCGGCAACGATCATATAATTGTTACATCTGGCCGAAGGGAAATATCGTATCGACTCGTAGTCTATATTGATATAATCCTCCTTTAGTGCCGTATCCCGATAGGATGGTGTAATACTCATTTCATTGTTTTGAATGCGATAGTAGTTCAGACTGTCATTGGCTATCAAATAGAGTGCTGCGCCAACCTTTCTGGATGAAACATAGCTTCCTTCAAGCTCCACTTCACGAAGCAGCTTCAGGCTTTTCCTGTCGGATATGTCATAAACAAGCACCTTGACACTTTCCTGCAAATACCGTGGCGCAGGGTATATCTCCTTTTGGACTTGGCCATCCATTATCCTAATTGGAAAAGCCGTAGCGGAGGAGCCTATTACAATGAGCTTTTCATCATGCAAGTACAGCTCCTGAGGTCTGAGATTTTTCTGTGAAAACTCAAGAGTGCTGATAACCTTCATGTCTTCGGGTACATCCACCTTCGTAATGACAACTCTCTCCCTGTTGACATGATAAATATAGTCGCCATCTGTCTTTACAATATCTCCCTCATCGACACCCTGCACCTGAACATTAGTAGCCGAATAATCTGCGCCCTCCAAACCGTCTGCTGTAGCTGCTGTCTTCGATTGCACTTGAACAGCGCTATCTGAAGCCGCAACGCCTTCGGAGGCCGACATGCTCATTTCCGGTTCTACAGCTATTGCAATATCATCCATGGCAATACCGTTGCCTAAATCAAACAGCCTCTCCTTTTCAATACCCGACCCTCTTTCCAGCCCTTCCTCAAGCAGGCTTAACAGCTTATCATAGGAACCCACCGTGGGAAGAAAGCTCAGCTTTGAAATCCATTCGCTTATAAGCTCTCTGTCCTTTACCGGATCAAAAATATCATTTTCATCGCTTATAATAATCAAGCCTCGTTCATATAAAGCCTTTTTGCCCACTATCTCCACAAAGGTATCCAGCGGAACGAAGGTCCTCCCCTTGTAAGACACTACTGCTGCGCCCAACGAATATTTCTTGTCATCCGCCGTCATAGTGTCACTGCCCTGTGTGAATTTATAGTTCTTACCTTCAAGAAGAATTGTGGCGGTAAGGGTCCTTTGATCCCAATCAACACTGCCGCCCAGGCTTTCTGCAATAAAACGCACAGGTACCATTTCTACATTATCAATAATAACAGGAGTAATCTCTATATTGTACGAGTCTATCTGCGTTTGAACACCGCCTACATAAGCGAGAGGACTGCCAATATATAAAATTATTCCCTCGCTAAGCTTGTCGCTTAAATTGCCTGTACCATTAATGGCACTGACCTCTGTGCTGTCGGCCTTGTTGTTGTCTGCTATGATTTTCGATGCTGTGTTTACAGCATCCGGCAATGTGTTCCCGGATATTGCCTTAAAAGGTACAATTAAGAACACGAATACCATAATAGCAATAACTCCGATGGCTATTACCCTCTTTCTCATATACCCTTCCTCCTTTTATTAGTATCTTCTCAGAAGACACTAGCTTTACTTTACACCGTCCTTTGATTTGCCCCGAATATAAGCAAAAAATCCGGCAGCCACGCACCCCAGTGCCACGATAGCTATTATTACCCAAATAATGGCCTTACTGCCTTCATTTGAAGATTGCGCCGGAGGCTTTGAATCATCATCCAAATCAGTATTATCGATAGCTGCCACTGGGTCATCGCCACCGGATTTTGCGTTTTTATCCGTAACCTGATTGTCTTTATTTATAGAGTCGGCATCTCCACTCCCACCTGCTGTGTCACCCGTGCCGGTTCCCTCGACAGTATTGCCCTCGGCGGTGCTGTCGGTTTTTTCCGGTGCATTGGTATCCCCGTCTCCCTCGGTGCCGCCGCTTCCTTCTTCATTCATACCCGTAGCTTCAACGGCTCCATTGTTATTAACTGTCCCCTCAGCTGCCGTACCATCGCCTGCCCTCTCAGATTCTGCCTGAGCCTCGGCTCCGCCGGGAGGCACTATAAACTTAATCTCTTTTTTGGCGGTACGATTTAGCCAATCCCTGGCGACAAATGAAATGTCATATTCCACTTCAGACTTCAGGATGATATATATGGATAAACTGGAGCTTTCATGATCAATTACAAGCTCCCCATCCTCCACATGAGATACCTTAAGTGTAGTACTGGGTGTATAAAGGCTTTGCACGTCACACCTTATATTATATGTAGTACCATAGGGATTAACGCTTATCTCTCCCAGCCTGGGAATGCCGTCCGGCACTTGCCCGCTTTTCATGAAGCCTGCTATATAAACTGCCAGCACAGTATCCCGGTTCTGTTCTGCTTTAGTGTACTCGGCCGCCAAGCTCTCATTATCATTATTGTCTGCCAGCCTCTTAATCTCCTGATATTTATCAATTTTCGATAGAATACTACTGGCATCCTCGTTATTTGCCTCCATCATCTCAAGAAAGTCATCGCTGTAATGCCAGGTATTGTAAGCTATTTCCAGATCGTATATAGGTTCTATATTACTTCTTTCCCATATAATCGAATTCCCTTCAAATCTAAATCCTCCCGGCCTGAGCAACTCAATTTGCCATGGCTGTACAGAGCCCAGCTTGAACTCTACTCTCGCATTGCCTATCTTACCCTTCCAGGTCGATCCTGTTTGAAGTACATAGCCTGTGGACACATCACCTATTGAATTATAAGTGGGTTGATAGGTATATGTATTAACAACGGTGACTGTCTCCCCTGCATCAAAGGGAACCGTGAATGTATACCATTCGCTATAAAAGGGCATGTCTATTTTGGGCCGGACTCCCTTCTCTTTCTCAACAGGTAGCTCCACCCCATTTACAAATGTCCTAAAATTACTTAGTGAAAGGCTTACATCATCAGAAAAGCTGCTGCCCATGTCTTCACTGAGCTTACCCGGGAAACCCATCTGCACCTCTCTGGCCTCTCCCGTATTTAGAAAAGTAAAGGTACATTCTACAGCAGATCTATCAATATCAATAATGATGCTCTCCGACTTCATTTCCACCTCGGCATCCAGCATTGGATAGACACCGTCAGGCGTTCTTCCGATTACAGCATCGTCTGCATATGCGAAAGCAGGAAAAAACAGCATCGCAAAAAACGCAAGCAGTATGAGGAGATTTTTCTTTGATATGCCCATTCTATTACAAACCAGCCTTTCGGTACAATTTACAAAAATTATGTCCAAAGTGAATACATATAATATTGACGCTATTTCCCATAGTAAAGTTCCGCCATTTATCTTCAATTATATCATGCGTTTATGCGGGTTCATGGTAGTAACCTACAGATGCAGACACTGTGATACAAAAAAGGAAATTTCTCAAACACAAAAAGCTTCACTATGTGAAGCCTCTTAAGGTAGATTATGCCGCCTGCGGCGTATAATCAATGGTGGGAGCTATAGGGCTCGAACCTATGACCCCCTGCTTGTAAGGCAGGTGCTCTCCCAGCTGAGCTAAGCTCCCA
>CAZQCL010000154.1:0-4676 GCA_964592435.1 uncultured Oscillospiraceae bacterium | reverse complement strand
GCTTGGCGGGACAAGCTACTGTACGGACTCATACAAAGGAGTTCCCTATGAAAAACCTGAGGCTGAGGTAGTTCCTGAAGCCCCGGCAGGTATTGAGCTTAACCCCGCACCCGAATATGAAGAACTCGTATTAAATGAGAACAACAACAAATACAATGGCGTAGTCTTTGAGGTATGCTTTGCAAACGGTGAATATAAAAAGGATATCCTCATTTCGACAAAGGATGATTCTGAGGCAGAGCTTGATAAATATGCTACCCTAACCATATCAGGCTGTGTGGGCGGAGAGGTTCACCCTTCTCTCAACACCCTTATGCTAAGTGTCGTGGACAACGATAGCGATAAAGCAGAGCCATCACAGGTTAGTTTTTCTGCCGAAAAAGTCTCCTTCGACAAATCTGAGGGGAAGGCAGTGTTGACAGTCAGACGTACTGGCGGTTTGACAAAGGCCATCAGTGTTGACTGGTCCTTGGAGGATGGCTTGGCTAAGGCTGGCATAGACTTTGTCAGCAATTCGGGAACTCTGTATTTCTATGGAGAACAGGACCAGCAGACAATCGAAATCGAGCTTATCAATGACAGGACGGAGAATACCGATGAAAAGGACTTTACCGTCCGTCTTAGCAATCTTCTGGGCGACGACAATTCCATAATTTCCTTAGACACTTGCACCGTCGGTCTCTACAACACTAATACTGCAGTTGACCTCAATCTCGTAAGTACCCTGTATGACATTGAAGCTGTCGACGTTTCCTCAGCAATAACCGAGACCAAGGGCGCGCCCGTCAGCACCGGTGCGATTACGGGCTCTCAGGTAACCGCTTCCGAGGGGCTGGACATCTTATCTGGCGGAGGGAAGAGCTATGTTGACTGGGGCTCCGGTTCAGGCGGTCTTGATCCCTTAATTTATAAGTTTGGCCAGGTATACTTTAATGGCGGTAACTGGGGAGAAACTACTTCTATAAATATGAGCATAAGCTCAACAGGTGACGACGATAACACCGCCACAATCTGGAAAGACAATAATATGAGTAAACTGTATAGCAGCCTTTATGCCACTGTAGGAGGCGGTGCAGCATTTGCCAGCACCTGGAACAGAATTTGGTACGGAGATGAGGAATATGCCTTTACATATTTTAACAGGGGTTATTATGAAAATGTAAATATTGGTGGAATAACTGTTCCTTATTACCGCGTCTTAAATAGCTGGGATTGTAGCCCCAATTTCTGGAAAAGTGGAGCTTATGTTTACCTCAACGCAAGTAATCCGTTTATTGCAAAAGCCAGCTGGTATTATGGAGACTCCGGCACCGCGCTCATGCTGGGTGTCAGAAAGTTTGACAGTAAAGGTTCTGAGAACAAAATTAATGCCTCTGCTAATGTGAATTTCACACGTCGAACCTTTAATAATGACTTTTCTCTGGATATTTACACTGCTAACGACGAGGATATCACAAATGTGAATGTGGCAAAATATAATACAGACAATTACGATGCGATCACACCATATGTTGCGATCACAAATGGCGGAAAAAAGAATGGCAAGCTTTATGAGGGCTCTACTGTCAGTGTAAAAGTGACCAATAGCCACCTTAAGCCTGTTGCTGCAACTATCATCGACTCAAGCGGGACCGTCAAGTTTACCGGCTCAGTCAGCGGTGATAGCGCAATCTTCAGCAGTATCATTTTGCCCCCCGACGGCACATATACTTTCAGATTGGTGCTTGATCGCAAGCAGAAGATCAAAATTGATGTTACCACTTCTACTCAGCTCGATTCTTCCGGAAATCCTGTGGGTGGCGCAGAAGCAGCCAACAATGCTGCTTATGGGTTGCTTAAATCAAAAAATACTAATGGAGAGAAAATAACCGTCGGTTATACAGATAAGAGTAACAGCCTTTTCAATAAAACCGATGTCAGCGAGAAAAATATATCTCTCACCGACGTAGACGGAATATTTACTCCGTCCGATGGTATCTTTACCAGCAAGATTGTAGAGAATATCCAGTATATCAACTTCAATTTAAGCGAGAAAGACGTAATTCTCTTCAACGGCAAAGCCTATGGCGGGAACGAAACTATTTGGCTGGAAACAAAACATCTTACCCCTCAGGATCTCACATTCAATTTCTATGAAGAAGACTATCTGACAGCCGAGCGGCCTATGAAAGCGGCTATCGACGCCACTGCGCTTTACTTCGACACCAGCGGCGACGGCATAATAAATGGTTATTTCGATGAGTACTCTGGCGTATTTGTCCTCGTTGAGGATACTAAAAATAATGAATTTGATACATTCGTTACATATTTGGATGATATCGACTATGAGGAAACCACCTTCCGACCTGTTGTTGACGCGAACGGCACTGTTCATCAGTATTTTATGCGCCCTTACTACACTGCTAATCCTGTGTGCCTGGAGGTACCCAAGTTCCACGATATGGACGAGCGCATGCAGATAATGCCCAACTTTATTACAGACGTCACCGACTCGAGCACCTATGAGTCTCTTACAGCGGAGCAAAAGCAGTACCGCACCATCGTCAGCGGGAAATCCTCAATAAAACGGGAGGCGACCGGCGTAATTGAAGATATCGGATACACGGCCGACAATAGGTTAAAATACACTGCTGCAGCCTCGGCATACAGCTATGTTGACATTCCGCTGGGCGGCGACAAGAGTCCTGCCAGAGCGGCCACATACTCTGACATTGGCGCAGTAATAGAAAACGGCGTTTATACCAATACAGAAACAAATGTCACATATACGATGCTGAATGGGCTGGCCTATTATTACAGCGCCACCGGGCCTGGTAACCTTGGCAATGCAGTATATACCTGGAAACCAAATTATAAGGGGAATCTGCTTTATAAATTTGACATTCCCCAGCCTATATACATAGCCAACTCCCTGGCAGGCAACCGTATCCCCATAACCACCGACCTAACCACATGGTATCAACTGGCGGATGGGACGTGGACGGACATTGCTCCTCCTGGGGTGACAGGGGTGATATACGCAAAGAACGACATGGGCGCCTATGTCACTGAAAACCGTGCTGGAGCCGGCGGCCAAGATGCCCTTAATAATTACCTCGGGTCATTCGGTGACAACGATACCTTCGCCCTTGTCATAAACGAACAGGTAAAGAAAACCGATGAAATATTAGCAGGCTTAGGAGTTCTGGCAGACACTAATCCGGTTAAAGAGACCATCACCCGCGGAACGGCTGGCTCCTTCCCCGATTCATCCTACCTTAAGCAAAACGGAGGCGGCAAAAACGACGCCGCTGGTGACTCCAGCGGAAAAGGTGAAATGGAGGAGTTCTCCAGCGACGTTGATAGCGAGCTATTTTCCTTCAGCTCCGAAGCACTCAGCCTTTTCTCTATAGAAACAGACGGCTATGAGGTCAGCTTCTCTATCGGCATTCCTGTATACGGAGAGGATGACGGCGGTGGTACAGGCTCGGCAGCGAATACATTGGACGATACAAAGGAGACTGCGGGTAAAATAAGAGACTTTATTAATGCCATCAAAAACCCCGCTTCGGGACAGACAAAAAAGGATGCATTTAGTAAGCTTGCAGGTGAGGATCTTGACGCCAACAATTTAAAATCAAAATCAGTTGAGTTCACTGTCACAGTAAGCTTAGCAATTACGCTCAAATACAATCCCTTGGACAATACATACAAGTTCTCGGAAGGGGTCATAGTGGTGGGCTGTGAAATTGAGCTAAGGCTTCAGTATCGATTTACCCCCGTCCCGATTGTTTATGTCTATGCACAATTCGGAGCAGGGATTAGCCTTGGCGTTGGCCTTGGTCAGAACCGCCTGCCCGAATTTGGAGATACGATAATACCTCAGGGAAACTTAAAAGAGGTCAAGCTATACGAATCTCCGGGTAAGGATCAGAGCAGGCAATACTATTTCTCAACCGACCAGAAGGCTTTTAACATAACCTTCAGTGGAAAGCTTTATATGGAATGCTACGAATTCACCGACAGCGATGTTGACGGGATTTATGATAAAGGAGAACTCTTGGGTCAATCTCTTGACGGCTTCAGTGCGGGCTACATAAGCTCCGACGGTAAGCAGGAGACCGAGATTGTTTTGAAAGGTCAGGATAAATTTGAATTAGATAAGCCTGTCGTTGTCGTGCTTACTGTTATGGACGACGGCAAGGATACCAATGCCGAAGCAAAGATTACCTCCCTCAAGCTCGTCAAGGGAGTCATACAGGACTTTTACTTTGGCGGGTTTCCTTTAGAAATTGAAGGTTCCATCGAGCTTGGAGCAGGTGTAGGAATTGAGATACTCAAAGCAGAAATTTTTGCCAAAGTAAGTCTCGGCGTAGCTTTTACATATGCCAGCTACGAAGGGGACGGAAAATATGGGATAGCCAGCATTGATGACTTTAGCCTTGCGGGGGGTGTAGGCTTCCGAGTTGTCCTGCTCTTCTTTAACTATGAGATGGATCTCATAGAGTATCATCTGAATTACGATGGTACTTCGTGGACTCATGGCTGGTCGGCTCTCGGTGGCTCTTTCGGCGGGGATAGGGAGATTGGTCCCAAGGGCGTGGAGGGTGATGGCAAAATCCACGTCTATATCACTCCGCCCAGCCAGGTGAAAGCCCGTGTTTACGATAACAATGTTACCTATCAGGATGGCGATG
>CAZQCL010000153.1:0-4690 GCA_964592435.1 uncultured Oscillospiraceae bacterium | reverse complement strand
CGGGAAATGTACATAAAAAAATTATCAGCAGAATATGAAATATCGGAAGAGGCAATGCTTTCTGAAGTGTTAAGAAGGACAAGACGTTCAAGATCGTCTTCCGGGAAAAGCCTGAAAATTGCAAATGCTGTTGAAGCAGTAAAAAAGTCAGCAGCCACTGTAGACGAAGTACAAGAGAAAATTTTGCAAAGCGAGCGTTTCATACTGTCGTTATTATGTGTTGACAATAGTATATATACTGTTTTAAAGGAGCATTTTAAGGTTAGTCAGATAATCGGAGAAGAGAATAGAAGGATTGCGGGTATTATTTATAGAAAGCTTAATGAACAAAAGGATTTTTCACCTGCTGAGCTAATGAACATAGTTTCATACGATGAATCAGGTGAGTTTGCCAGGATATTAAAGGGAGAATGCCACTGCGATGATAATTCAAAGGCAGTTTTGGGTAAAATTAAAGAGATTGGAATACTGAATACACAAAAGAGGCAAAAACAGGTGTTGGAACTGTTGAAAAATACAGATAGTCTGTCAAAAGGAGATGTCGACAAATTAAAAGTGGAGCTAAGAGATTTGGTACTAAAGATAAAGAACATGAAAGATATGTCAATATAAAATTAAGAAAGGAGGGGCAAAAAAATGAATAAGGTTACTAATAATTCTGGTGGACACAGCAGAAAGTCCATACTGAAAGATCTGGTCGATAAGGGCAAGTCCAAAGGTATGCTTACTTATAAGGAAATAATGGATGCTTTTGAAGAAGTGGAACTGCAGCCGGATCAGATAGAGAAGATATATGAAACTTGTGAAAACATGGGCATTGATGTTGTAGGTGATATAGATGCTGAAGTAAAGGAAATGCAGGAATCTGAGGAAGAGGTTGATTTGACGCTTCCTGAGGGTGTTACTATCGATGATCCCGTCAGGATGTATCTAAAAGAGATTGGAAAGGTGCCCCTGCTGACTGCCGAAGAGGAAGTAGAGCTTGCCATCAGAATGGAGAATGGTGACAACGAGGCAAAGAGAAAGCTTGCAGAAGCGAACCTGAGACTTGTTGTAAGCATTGCTAAAAGATATGTCGGAAGAGGTATGTTATTTCTTGATCTCATACAGGAAGGTAATCTGGGACTGATTAAGGCTGTCGAAAAGTTTGATTACACAAAGGGTTTCAAGTTTAGCACCTACGCTACATGGTGGATCAGACAGGCTATTACAAGAGCTATTGCAGATCAGGCCAGAACAATCAGGATTCCCGTGCATATGGTAGAAACAATAAACAAGCTGATTAGAGTGTCAAGACAGCTTCTACAGGAACTTGGACGTGACCCGACTCCTGAGGAAATTGCCACCGAAATGAATCTGACGGTGGAAAAGGTTAGGGAAATCATGAAAATTTCTCAGGAACCGGTTTCTCTTGAAACTCCGATTGGTGAGGAAGAAGACAGCCATCTGGGCGATTTCATTCCTGATGATGATGTGCCTGCACCTTCTGAAGCAGCGGCATTTACATTGCTAAAGGAGCAATTGCTGGGTGTACTCGACACGTTGACGGCAAGAGAGGAAAAGGTTTTGAGGCTGAGATTCGGACTCGATGACGGGAGAGCCAGGACGCTTGAAGAGGTTGGCAAGGAGTTCAATGTCACGAGAGAGAGAATCAGGCAAATAGAGGCTAAAGCGTTGAGAAAGCTCAGGCATCCAAGCAGAAGTAAAAAATTAAAGGATTACTTGGATTAATGGTGCCCCAGATATAAGGGAAAAATTTTGCAGGGATAGTTTTGCAACGAATACCCACAAAAGACATTATAACTGAAAAGGATATATGGAACATGGTTCGTGCTGCAATTCACCAGAGTAAATTATTTTTGATTTTTCACTTGACCTGAGCTATTCATCCAAGTATAATGATATTTGTTTCGTTCCTCAATAGCTCAGTCGGTAGAGCATGCGGCTGTTAACCGCAGGGTCGTAGGTTCGAGTCCTACTTGAGGAGCCACAAGGGCCTTTAGCTCAGTTGGTTAGAGCAACCGGCTCATAACCGGTCGGTCCGGGGTTCGAGTCCCTGAAGGCCCACCAAAATAATAAAACCATCCATCCGGGTGGTTTTATTATTTTACAGGATAAGGGGGGACTCGAACTCAAAACTTTTTTTCGCCGTTTTCATCTACAGGTTTACAGTATTGCAGGCTACCGACTACAGTCATTCGAAGCGCAGCTTCATCTTTTTTTCTTAGAATGCTGCTTGTCATGTTGGACTGAATAAGAGATTCTGCTGCTGTTTCGATATCCTTAACCGGCTTTCCGGAATAAATTCGTCCCATATATAATTACTCCTATCAAGCAAAAATTTTAGTGTATAATAAAGCATGTACAGATATACCGGTTTTTATTACAATGTTTACGAAGTGATTACCAATCATGAAAATAATCATGAACACGATAATAATTACAAGTCTGGAGAACATGCATGGAGTTAAGAGGCAGATTGAAAGCAATTGCTGATCAAATACCACAATGTAACATATTAACAGATATAGGCACAGATCATGCTTATATTCCTATATACGCAGTAAAAAACAACCTCTGCAAAAGGGCATTGGCAGCTGATTTGAGATCCGGTCCCCTTAAAATGGCATCGGCTAATATACAAAGATATGGTCTTAATGATAGAATTGAAACCAGACTAGGAGATGGCTTAGAGCCTATTATGCTCAATGAGTGCGATATTGTCACAATAGCGGGAATGGGTGGGGTCCTAATCCGCGATATTTTATCGACTTCTTTGGAAAAGGCCCAAGCTGCCGAAACATTGCTGCTCCAGCCAAACAATGCGGTAGAAGTTTTACGTAAATGGCTTTATGAAAGCGGATTTGACATTATGGATGAGATAATTGCCTTTGATGCAGGAAAGCTGTATTGTATTATAAAAGCACGATGGTTAAACCAGCCATGTATGAAAGATGAATTCGCATATTATATCGGTGAAAAGATTTTTGAAGGAAACGAGCTTTACCTACGTAGATATCTTTTGAAAAAGCTAAAGGAACTTGAAGGAATCATTGAAGGCAGAGCCCTATCTGTCACCGATGAAAGACCTGAGCCTGTCAATGGTAAGGTTTTGGATACCCAGGATTGCATTATTATCAGGGACAAGCTCATTAAATATTTGAAAAGGAGTGAAGATTCATGACAAAGTGTTCCCAGGTAATTACTTTTTTCGAACAGCTGGCACCCCAGGAGCTCACGGAGTATTGGGACAATACCGGTCTACTGGTAGGCAACAGACAAGGCAATGTGGATAGAATTCTGGTATGCCTGGATGTTACAAATGCATCTGTGAATGAAGCAATTGCAAAAAAGGCCGATTTAATCGTTACACACCATCCGGTTATCTTTAAAGAGCTTAAGAAATTGAATGAGGATGATATAAAGGGGAAGCTCCTTTATTCTTTGATTCAAAACGATATTAGTGTTTATTCGGCTCATACCAATCTTGACTACGCGGTTTTAGGTGTAAATACACAGCTTGCTTTGGTTTTGGGAATTCATGATGCTGCGGTTATAGGCAGGGGGCCCGGAAAATGCGGTGTGCTTGAGCAAAAAACAAAGCTGGAGGATTTCCTTCTTTGTGTTAAGAAAAGCCTTAATGCCCCCTTTTTGAAGGTTGTAGGACGTGCTGACTCGGGAGTTCGAAAGGTAGCAGTCTTTAGCGGTAGCTTTAACGATAACTTGAATGCTATAATTGAAAGCGGCGCTGATGTTTTGGTGACAGGAGATCTGAAATACCATACTGCACTCGATGCTGTCGAGGCTGGATTATGTATAATTGATGCGGGGCATTTCAGTACGGAGAGTGTGGTTTTGCCATTCATTAGGGATCAATTAGCCGAAAGATTCCGGGATGTGGATGTCTTGTTATCCGACGACGAGAAGGATCCTTTTACTGTCATCTGTTGAGGGTATTAAGGTTGCATCGCAAAAGCCTTGTTGAAGTAAGATAATTATAGTCGCCACGACGGTTGAATTGCGCCTTTTCGCCTCTTTTGGCGGTTGCAGCTGGCAAATATATCTTATTGACTATTATTCATGAATGGATTAATATATAAGTCCGATAAAAATATTGGAGATAATAAAAAATAGTGAGTAAGCCAGATAATCGCAGGTATAGTGCCGAAAGGCCGTATCTGAGGAAAGTCCGGGCTCCACAGGGCAAGGGTGCCGGGTAACTCCCGGTGAAGGCGACTTTAAGGAAAGTGCAACAGAGATATACCGCGTGCCGGAGAACAGAGAACAGAGAACAGAGAGCAGAATTAAAGAGCAGAATTTAAAGATAATAATTAATAGGAATAGAAGTCAGAGAAAAAAATTTCTGGAATTGAAGTCAAATACTGAAAAGTCTGACGTCTGTTCTCTGACATCTGTTCTCTGTTCTCTAGTACGTAAGGGTGGAAAGGTGAGGTAAGAGCTCACCAGCGGCATGGTAACTTGCCGGTCTATGTAAACCCCATCCGGAGCAACACCGCAGAGGGACATATTGGCGGCCCGCCAGTCCCGGCAGGTGGCTTGAGCCATTCAGAAATGTTTGGCCTAGATAGATGATTATCGAATACAGAACCCGGCTTACAGACTTACTCATTACAACATGTAAAAGCACCAGCTTTAAAGGCTGGTGCTTTTACGTTAGATACAGCCAGGG
>CAZQCL010000152.1:0-4719 GCA_964592435.1 uncultured Oscillospiraceae bacterium | reverse complement strand
ATTACGTCTTGTAGCTCGCTATTACTCTTGTTTTCAAAATGATGCTTCATCTCTGCTCATGCCAATTTTATGGATGTTTTTAAGTTCAATCAAGCCAAAAGGTGATATTATTTCCTACCCTCCGACCTTTTTCCCGGCGGAGTTCACATTCGAGAATTATATAAGATTGGCTAAAAGGGTAAAAATACTTTATTTTATCAAGAACTCAATAATATATGCGATAATGTCAACTGTGCCGTCAGTATTCCTTTGCTCTCTCGCTGGATATGCGTTCGCGAGGTACCGTTTCAAAGGCAGGAACGTACTGTTCATTCTTGTGCTGGCGACATTGATGATACCATTTCAGGTCATAATGATACCGCTTTTCCTTATCGTCAGTAATCTTGGTATGTATGATACCTATTGGGGACTCATTCTACCCAAGATAGCAGTCGCAATCTCAGTATTTTTAATGCGTTCGGCATTCACTGGGCTGCCTAAAGAGCTGGAGGATGCGGGTCGGATCGATGGAGTTTCGGAGTTTGGCCTTTACTGGAAGATAATGCTTCCTCAGGTAAAGGCGACATTTGTTACACTGGTAGTTCTGGGGGTAAATGGTGCTTGGAACGACCTTATGTGGCCACTTCTCATTACGGGTGACATGTCAATGAGAACTCTCTCAAACGGCCTTGCGATGTTTGTTGGTACAGATACGTCAGAATACGGTCCTGCTTTTGCCGGGGCATTCATTTCGATCATTCCGATGCTTATACTTTATTTATTCGGGCAGAAGTATTTTGTAAAAGGTACCGTCACAAGCGGATTAAAGGGCTGATATAGGGCTGATACACAGAAGGAGTCTTTCAAATGTCTTTATTTCGTAAAACATTGCAAGATACCGGGCGAGAACTATACCTCTATTATCCCGGTGAGGAAAACCGTACTCCGTTTAAAAGGTGCAGTATAACGTTTCTACTCGATCAATGCGGAGAGGACGATGTTATAGAACTAATGGAGCAATGCAATCTTGCCGAATTTGCTCATAAAAATGGGGTCATCCTTTCTTTCCCTGTTCCAAGTGGGTGCGGATGGAATTATAAAATGGATGCTGGTAGAGAAGACGATGTGTTGGCATTTCGCCGATTTCAAGACGAGATGACGAAGCCGGATGATCTTCCGCTCGAGACGAATGCGATAGGGATACCAACATTGAAAGCGATGATGAGCACATGGCATCCGATGAATGACACAAAGTATCTTATTGGTATAGGGACCGGTGCTTCGATGGCGTATACACTCGCCGCATGTTATCCCGACAATATTGCTGCGATACTCGCGGTTGGCGGAGAACTTGATGCTGCCGCACTGGATAAAGCTGTGTATTCGCCAATACCGGTCAGTATCGCGGCGGGCAAAAAGGGGGCTTCCGACTATTTCATAAAGGCTAACTGTGCAGAGATAGTTGAAGGAAACCTCAAGAGAATGGTTTATAAGAACCGTGTGAACCCATTGCAGTGTGTAGTGCTTGATTTGATAAACAATAAACTGAGTGAAGAGTTGATTACGAAGGTATGGGACAGGATGTTCTCAACAGTAAGGCGGCCAAACACCGGTATGCATGGCGACTGTGAGGCGCGCATGAACATAGAAAAGGCCTGCTTCGAGTATTTCATAGATGACAGTCGTCTTGACGGTAAGCCTCATACGTGGTTCACACACATACCATCCTGTACGAAGAATGAGACGGATGAAATGATTCCGTTGATGCTGTTCTTCCACGGAGGTTCGGACAATCCTGCCGAAGCAGCTGAAATGAGTAAGTTCCATGAACTTGGAGCAAAAGAAGGCTTTATAACAGTATATCCGTGGGGCACAAATAAGTGTTCATGGAACAGCTCTATGCTGCCTGATTTAGATGATGATGTCGGTTTTATTGCCGAGCTTATCAAATATATGGCGGCAAATTACCAGATTGATCCCGGAAGAGTGTATTTATCCGGCTTCTCAAACGGAGCCGCGCTTGCGCAGGCTGTCGCACTTGCTCATCCGGAGCTTGTGGCCGCTATTTGCCCCATCGATTCCAACTGGCCTGGAGAGAGGTTCCGTGCATGCAAGGTAGACTGGCACGATATCATACCTTTTGCCGAAGGAATGAAAAAGAAAACGGAGTTTGATTATCGCATACCAGTGTGGTATACCTACGGCTCGCGAGAGCCATCATATCCTGTGTACAATGGCAGTACGCAGCAGCACCAGTATGATTTCTGGAAGATGTACAACAATATAGATATTAAGCCAACGCCTGAAAGGGAAAACCCGGATCCGACAGGCTGTGGTGTAAAGGGCGACAAGACTGAACTGCTAATGCCATCCGAAAGCCATCCTCATCACGAGTATGATGTACAGCGTTTTTATTCGAAGGACGAGATACCTTTGAACCTTTATAATTACGTCGTCATGCGCGATAAGGGGCACGATATAGCCCGAATGGATGCAACGCTTGGATGGAATTATGTAAAACAGTTCCGAAGGAATAATGAAGGCAAACTGGAATTTGTCGAATGACAGAAGGGAGAATTGTTTATGCAATACAGATTTAGTAAAAATGAGGCCTTGCACACGGACGCCTTGTTTTTTGATGCCGCGCACCTGAAAATGCGACTTTTTACCGACAGCGACGGAAATGTTGGACCAAGGCATACCTACGAGTACCCTGGGGTGAGAATTGAAGAAAATGGAGACGTTACATTCTGTTTTTATGCACCGAATGCAAGCGAAGTCGCTGTTGCAGGATTTCCAGGCTCAGCTATGACGGATGAAAAACACTATATGACTAAAGGTGCGGATGGTTATTGGCGCATAACGGTCAGCGGAATTCCAGCCGGGTACCATTATCACGAGTATTTTGTTGACAACACATGTGTCATGAACCCTCAAGCACCTGTTGGATATGGTTCGCATAAGGCTGTGAATTTTTTTGACATCCCTGAAGAGAGGGACTTTTATGCGCTCAAAGATGTCCCGCATGGCACGCTGCGTGTCGAGCATTTTTTTTCATCTGTGACAGACAGATACAGGGATTGTTGGGTATATACGCCGCCAGGGTATGATAATGAGACTGAAAAAGCATATCCTGTGCTGTATTTACAGCATGGCGGCGGGGAGACCGAAACCGGTTGGGTATGGCAGGGAAAGATGAATTATATCATGGATAATCTACTCGCAGAAAATAAGTGCCGAGAAATGATTGTCGTTATGAATTGCCTCTATTGTGTGAATCATAAGAAAGAGGAAGAGTTTCTTTCCGGTGACTTCGATTCAATGCTCATAAAGGACTGCATCCCGTTCATTGAAAAGCAATTCAGAGTCGAGGCCGGCGACCAAAACAGAGCAATGGCCGGGCTTTCCATGGGCAGTTACCAAACAGTTATGACGACAATGCGGCATCTTGGTTATTTTCCGTATATAGGGATATTCAGCGGCACGTTGGAAAGACGCTGGTATTGTGACTTCGATTACTACAGAAATTTTGAGAATCCAGAAGCATTTAATGAGAAGGTAAAGATGTTCTTCTTTGGTTATGGCGAACAGGAAGAGAGGATTATTAACGGCCTCGGGAAAGATTTGAAAAAGTTTGATGAAACCGGAATTATTTATAGTTTATATACCTGCCCAGGCTTCCACGAATGGACCGTATGGAGGAAATGCCTAGAAAGATTTGCAGGACTTTTATTCCAGTAAAGGAGAGATATTATGGCACTCATGAGATTTAATTTCCTATCGGAGACATTGAGCCTTTGCGTAGATGTAACAATAACATACCCCACGGGCAAGTTCACGTACAGTGACGAGCCAACAAAGAAGGAAGTGAGACCGCAGCAAAATGCTAAAATGCCCTACAGCGGGGGAATGAAACTACAGACAGTGTATATCCTGCATGGCGGCAGCGACGACGACACGATACCGTTCAGGTATACAAATCTTGAAAGATATGCCGAAAAGAACTGTGTCATGACTGTTGCGGCTCAGGTCAAGGACAGCTTTTATATGGACACTGCATACGGTTACAAGTATTTTACATTTATGACAGAAGAACTCCCTGCTGTCATACAGGCGCTTTTCGCGTCGTCTCCGGCAAGGGAGGATAACTTCGTAATAGGTTTTGCAATGGGTGGTAACGGCGCACTCGCACTTGCCATGAAAAGACCGGATCTTTATTCTGCCGTTGTAGACCTGTCCGGTGGTATTGGATGCACCATTGATACAGAGTACTTTTTCGAAGAAATGAAAAATGTACCGATGGCAAGGCTGCAAAGCACATTCGGGGATCTTGAAAAATTTAGAGGAAGCGAATATGACCTAGGTTATTACGCCAAAAAAAATATAGTAGAAAAGGTCGATATGCCGAAACTTTTCATGGCTGTGGGCGAAAATGACTTCATAAGGGATGTCGTCAGGAAGGATAGAGATGCGCTCATGGCTCTCGGCTACGATTTCTATTATGAAGAGGCTCCAGGATTGGGGCATGATTGGGATTTCTGGGACAAATATTTCCGGATAGCACTTGATGAATGGCTTCCCCTTAAGCGCAGGCCGATTTTGTAATACTACCCGAGAAAAGCGCGATTGCTTTTGTTGCATGAATCGTACCGTGTGGGCGCTGGGGTGGTGCATAAATAGAGTACAATTTCAAGAATATTTTATACCCAACACATCAGAAATAAAATATTGCAGACCTTT
>CAZQCL010000151.1:0-4774 GCA_964592435.1 uncultured Oscillospiraceae bacterium | reverse complement strand
AGCATACGCTGAAAAACCTCTGCGGCCTGCATTCCAAGCCACAGAGGTTTTTATTATGACACAGTCACATGGATTCAATATAATTGCCGAGCGATAGATATTTTTGATACCGTTTGCTGTATTTGCTCCATTTTCCAGCATCAGGCATGTAATTCGCGTGATAAGGTTCACATAGCGCCTGCTGGGCAGTATCCACATCGGGATAAAATCCGGCCGCCACAGCGGCGTAAATAGCTGCGCCAAGTGCGCAGACCTGGTCTTCGCTGCACACCATAACAGGCCTGTGCAGAACATCCGCCATCATCTGCATAATGAACGGTGATTTCTTCGATATCCCACCGACCATTGTCAGACGATCAATACCGATACCATTTGATACAAGTCCGTCAAACACACGCTTTGAGCCAAATACCGTAGCAATGACCAGAGCCCTGAATATTTCAGGTGCGGTGCTGCCAAGATTCAGGCCGGCGATAGCAGCCTTCACGTTTTCGTTGAGATGAGGATATCTTCTGCCATTGAACCAGTCAAGGGCTATTATATCCGTATCCTCCAGTTGCATCGCCCTTTCCTCCAAATCTCCGAGGATCCTTCCCATCATCTCTTCCTTCAGTCTTTTCTTCAACTCTTCGGGTATCAGTTGTGATTTCGGCAGCAGTTCCCGCAGCGGCCACATCAAAAGTGAAGAATACCATGCGTACACATCTCCAAAAGCAGCCTGGCTGGCTTCAATCCCTATATAGCCGGGTACAATCGAATCCTCGGCCAGCCCGCAATATGCTCTCAGATCCCTGCCTTCCAGATTTCCCGCCTCTTCAACAAGCATATCGACAGTTGAGGTGCCCACCACCTTTACCATGGTACCGGGCCGAATACCGGCACCAACAGCTCCTGCATGGGCATCAAAGGATCCTCCTCCAATCGCTGTATCAGAAGGCACCCCAAGCCTTTGGGCCCATTCACCTGTGATAGTGCCCACCAATGTCCCGGCCGGTCGGGGTTTGGTTTGGTACCGTTCCGATACCAGAACCAGATATGGATCCAGTCTTCCAAGACATTCCTTATCGGGCAATCCATTGAAATGGCTGTTCCATAAAGCTTTATGCCCGGCGGCACAGGAACCCCTGTACATATCTGACGGATCCGTTTTTCCTGTCAGAAGATTTGGAATCCAATCGCAATGCTCTACCCAGGTCCATGCAGCTTTTCTGATTCTTTCGTCCTTTCTGACAGTATGGAGTATTTTAGCCCAAAACCATTCGGACGAATAAATCCCCTGATACATTGTATAGTCAATTTTTGCAGTTGAAAAAACATGGTTGATCTCTTTTGCTTCTTCAACAGCCGTATGATCCTTCCAGAGGTGAAACATTGCACCCGGATTGTCCTTGAATTCATCAAGCATGGCCAAAGGTGTGCCGTTTCGGTCTACCGGGCAAGGTGTCGACCCCGTAGCGTCAAAGGCGATGCCGCGGAGGTCCCCTTTTCTTTCGTCAGGTACCTGCGCCATAGCAGACCGCATGCATTCGGTAAGGCTTTCGATATAGTCCATCGGATGCTGTCTAAATTGATTTGCGGCAGCATCACAGTACTCCTTCCTTTGCCATCTGGGATAATAACCAACGGCTTTTGCAATCCTTGCGCCGGTCATGATATCAATAATGATGGTTCGGACGGAGTCACTGCCAAAATCAACTCCTGCGACCAAGTTCCTCATTAAATCTCTCCCTTACTGTTCTGCAGATCATTTTGCATCAGGATTTATCCGCACCAGGCATTTTGTTACCCTGTCCTTATGATCAATTGCATTATCCATGGCTGCCTGTATGTCCTTAAAGTCATAGATGTCAGATGCCAGCTCTTTGAGCGGAATCGTCCCCGTTGAAACTGCTTCGATGATAATGGGGTAAATATTTCTATACCTGAATACGGACTTTATCGTAATCTCGTTGTCAATGATCCAGTTTACATTCATTTTCGCAATGCCGTCTCTGGTATATCCCACCAGTGTTATTGTACCGCCTCTTTTCACCATTTTTGCGGTCTGAAACATGGTGGCCTCCGATCCGGCTGTTTCATAAACAAAATCCGCGCCTCCACCGGTCAGTTCCTGTACCTTCCTGACCGAATCCGTTTCCGATGCATCTACAATCTCCGATGCGCCCAGTTCCAGCGCTCGTTTCAGGCGGTTCTTCATAATATCAACTACAATTACATCCCTGACTCCCATGCTTTTTATTGAAAGCATCGTGACTAATCCGATGCACCCCGCACCCAGTATAACAGCCTTCGAGCCCACCCTGATTCCGGATTGTATAGCTGCATGCATTCCCACAGCCAACGGCTCCATCAAAGCACCCTCCATGGTGCTTACGTTTTCGGGAAGCTTATAACAGAGATTGGCCGGATGAGCGATATATTCTGCAAAACATCCCTCTACAACAGGCAATGAAGCATAAAAGTATACATTGGGACACAGATTGTACCTGCCGCTTTTACAAAAATCACACTTCCAGCATGGGATACCGGGTTCAACCGCAACCCGGTCACCTATCACCAGATTCTTTACGTCAGAGCCCACACCGACCACGACGCCTGCCGGTTCATGTCCCAGTACCATAGGCTCCTTTACATGGTTTTCACCAATATATCCAAACTTGAATAAATGCATATCAGATCCGCATATTCCCACGTAATCCAGCTTAACAAGCACATCATCCGGCTTTACCTCCGGAATCGGCTTCACCTCAAAATCAAATTTACCTGGTTTATTCATCATTGCAACTGTCATATTTTCATTCATATGATAACACCTATCATTCGTTTATTTTTAAAACACTGTTTATTCCCCTGTATACTCCGCTATACCCCCTGCTTTAGTTTACTAACTGCTCAGATCCCATGACTGTTCAATGTCCGCATCTGTTGATTGCAAGCCCTATCCTTTTACAGCACCAACTGTAAGTCCTCTGACAAGAGTTTTCTGCGTAAAAAACCCGAGTATAATTGGTAATATGACAACAATTGTAGCTGCAGCACTCATTTTTGCCCAGAAATATCCCTGCTGCGTCAGGAAACGATTCAGATAAACAGGCAATGTTGCCGATTTGGAATAAGTCATATTCACTGCAAAGAAAAACTCGTTCCAGGTTGTAATAAAGACCAGCATTGCCGTGGAAAAAACACCACCCTTGATCAATGGCAGAATGATTTTAAAAAATGACGTAAAACGTGTGCATCCGTCTATATCCGCCGCCTCAATGATTTCATAGGGCACATCTTCAAAAAAGGTCTTAACCATCCAGATCATAAGAGGTACGCCGGCACCGGTATAAAGCAGTATCAATCCCACCTGTTTATCCAGAAGTCCGGTGAAATTGAACGCCAGAAAAATTGGAATAATTACAGCCACAGCAGGCAGCAACGTGGTCGTTATAAACCAGTAGTAGTAGCTGTCCGGATTCTTCAGCTTTCCGAACACAAGGGTAAATGCGGCAGGAACGGCCAAAAGAACCGTCAGAAGCACCGTAGCCAATGTAATAACAACAGAATTGACCGAATGCGTTATAAGTTCATCGGAAATAACTGCCTGATAATTTTCCAGTGTCGGTGTAAACAACAATTTAGGAGGCGCTACCATTTCTTCGGGCTTAAATCCGGTCATAACCATGTATATGATAGGGAAAGCATAAAGCAGAGCAACCAGCCAGATTGAAAAATTTATAAGAAAATTTCTAGTTATCTTCTTCTGTTTTGTTTTCATTTCACACAATCCCCCTTGGCTTGCGACGGATAAACCTGAAAAAGCTTTGTATGACAATTAGCGTAATCGCCACGGTCACAACCGCGATCGCTGCTGACCGGCCCATCTGCCAGTCATAAAACGCGGTCCTGTAAACATAATAGGGCAGATTCGCTGATGATACGCCGGGTCCTCCCTGTGTCGTAACAAAAACCAGGCCAAATACTTTCAGTATGTTGATTAAGGTAAACATCATTCCGACTTCAAAATAATTCTTTATCATCGGAATTTTTATATAATAAACCAACTTAAAGCCGTGAGCTCCGTCAATTTTAGCACTCTCAAGCACATCCTCGGAAAGGTTCTGCAGTCCGGCCAGCAATATCATAAAAATAAATGGAGTCCATTGCCAGACAATCAGAATAATAATTGTGACAAGCGAAAACTGACTGCTGAAAAACGCCACAGGCTCCAACCAGAACATACCCGCCAAAACCTGGTTTATACCGAAGGATGGACTGAGTATCAATGTTTTCCAAACTATGCCTACGACGGATTCCATGACAAAATACGGAATAATGATAAGTGACCGTGCCGCATAGATCCCTCTTGATGTACGGTTGAACATTAACGCCAATAAAAAGCCAAGCACGGTACACAACAGCAAAGATACAACTGCCTGAACCAGACTGTTGGATAAAACCTGAAAAAACTTACTGTCGGTAAAAATGTAAGTGTAGTTATCAAAACCTGCAAACGCCACGGGCAAATCAGGTCTTTTGACATTCCACCTAACAAACGACAGTGCCAGCGTCATCGCAAAAGGTATTTGTGTAATAGCTGCCACAAAAACCACTGCGGGAACTATCAGATAATTGATGATATTCTTTTTGGGCTTAATTGCTCTGTTTTCCCTCATATTGGGCAACCCGCCTTTTTATAAATTAGATTGTAATAACTTGCTCCATAACGTGGTTTTGGTGACAGTTTTGCAAAATCATGTTGCTCAAACCCGCATGATACCTACATTTT
>CAZQCL010000150.1:0-4778 GCA_964592435.1 uncultured Oscillospiraceae bacterium | reverse complement strand
TGTTTATCAGTCAACCCTTCAGGCCGCTTTACTGTTGTTTGTTTTATGTCTTTTTGTCCGTTACTCTTGTATCCACATGAGACGGTTATCTGCCAGCTATTTCGGCCTCTTTGACGGATGGATGCCATGTTATTCACACTCCTTTTTTCTTTTTTTACGAGACTTATATTTTTTAAATCCTTGATCGAAACCAACTCCTGAATTGTTTAAGTACTCATTAGCCTGCTCGTCGTTATATTTATTTCGCCTGATATATTGAATAGCAGTCTTTCTATCTTTGCTCTGGCTTTTCGGACCACATTCATAACAAAACTGCTTCTTCTTATTCCGGACAGCGTTAAAATAGTAGTTACTGCATGTTTCACATATACTAGGAATAACCCCACCTTTGATTATTTCAATAAGTTCTAACCAGGGCAGCGATAAGAAATCATTGCTTTTATATCTATAAGTGAACTCTATAGATAGAAAATTTTTACTGTCCAAAGAATGCTTAATCGGATCCTCATATTCATTGACTATTGTTACCTTTGTCTTTTCTTCTAACTCAACAGTATGGCAATCCAGTTCTATGCTTATTCTGTTAAGCCTATCGGTTGAATATAAGTTCACATTGTTTTTTTTAATTGAATAATTATGTGAGTTTCTCATGAGTTTCAAGGTTTCTTTAGTAATATATATATTGCCGTCCTTCTCATAATGCGAAACGCCATCGGTATACTTTTCTGTTCGTAGAACATCATTCTTTCTGGTTTGTTCATAAGATTTAAGAACAGATAAAAGTAATTGTTGTTCAGACTTAATGACGTTATACGTACTATCCGATGGTATATAGTCTATCATACCTATTTCAGGTGAATCGATTATTACACGACATAACTTCTCGTGGACATCAAACTTTGACATAAAGCTTTCTACTTCTGATTCTGTTTTTATGCGTAACAAGCTAGACAAAATATCGCCTAATGGAATAGTCTTGCGATCTCCTACCTTACTATAGTATTTTTCGGTTTTATTGGTCAGGTTAATAGTAATTCCGTACATAATGCAACCTCTCATATGTAGTAACGTTAGTCAAAATTTTTAATTTTTTAAACACCTATAATTAGTGCCTTCTTCAAATGTAGCAATCTAAGCCAAGTTTTAATTAACTACACTTTTATGCTAGAATCTAATTGAAGTAGATAAGTAAATATGCAATTTAATAAACTACATATTTATTTTACAATTAATTTTTAGTAAATGCAATAAAAATTTAAAGGAGGATTGAATATCATGATCAGAGTTGAATTAGAGAGGCGTAAACGAGGTTTAACTCAAGCCGCCCTAGGGGAAATAACTAAAATTCCTACTGCTGAAATCTGTAGGATAGAGCGTAGCTTTAAAGCATATCCCGGCCATCTAAAACGATTGTCAGAATATTTCTCAATTACAGGTGAACAGCTTCTAAAGGAGGTTAAATAATGAAAACCTTACTAAAACAAGCCGCTCATGCTGTTGGCTTATCCGTAAATGCACTGTATTGGATGGCTAGACGTGGTGAGGTTCCACATTTACGTATTGGTAACCGATATGTTTTTGATACAGAGCAACTTCAGGAACATTTAAGGCAAAAGGCACTGAAAAACATGATACAGGCAAAGGGTGAAGAAAATCAGTACGGCGTATTGCGGAAGATTCAATGAGGCGGTGACGACTGATGTATCGTAACTTTCAGCACTTTTTACGAAAAATGCATCAGGTGAAGTATTACGCCATGCAAAGCGAAGATCATTCCCGGCGTGTAACGATTACAGATACCTAAAGCTGTATCTTAATGGCTGATATAAAGGCCGATATCTGCCAGATGCCCTTATTGCAGAATTTGAGGGATGGCTGGATAAGTATGAGTTGAAATGCAAGCTCAGTATATGGAGGCAGTATGTCAAAGGGGTATGTTAAAGACTTTAGGAAAGAACTGAATAGTGACATATGGCTAATGCCTCCGCTTTATCATAGGGTATGGCAGTACCTGAAATACTCTGTAAACCATGAGTCAAACCAGATACCTATGCGTAATGGAAATACATGTAAGGTTTTTCCTGGACAACATTTAACGAGCCTAAGACATATTGCCAATGGAATTGGATGGTATGAAGGCCTGAAATGGAGAGAGCCAAATCCTAAAACTATTAAGGTTATTTTAGACTGGATGATTAAACAGGGTATGATTCAGGTTAATAGCGGTCAGGGTAACAGGCAGTATACCCTTATAAACCTTGTAAATTGGGAGTTGTACCAATCGAAAGAGCATAAGAGTAACGTAAAAGTAACGCAAAAGAAACAGTTCGTGGATATAAACAAGAATGATAAGAATGAAAAGAATAAAAAAGACTATTCTCTTGAATTTGAAAAATTCAGACAAAGGTATTCTGATTTTATAGATCTGATAGATGAATACATTGATATCCTCCGAACCACAAGAGTAAGCGGTAAGATTGCAGACAGTGTTATTTGTAATATATATACAGAAATGGACAAGTACCCTCTGATAATTGTAAAGTACGCATGTTTTACAGTCATTCATAGCCCTGCCTTACACAGCAAAAGGGAAAACTATTTTTACGGCATAATGCGGAACACCCCAGCCGATGAAGCGGCTGAGAAAATTCGTAAGTATGATGCAGCACGGACGGAAGAGGCTAAGCCGAATGAAGAATATTTGAAGGTGAAAGCGAGCTTGAACAATGGAAGCACAGGAATATAAGAACAGGTTGGGTGAACGTGCAAAGGATATTATTGCATATGGCCTGGGACTTAATAAATATAAACCTTAAAAGAATGAAGCTTGCTGCCCGTTCCATAAAGATAAAACACCTTCGTTTAAATGGGATAGTAAGCGGCTGCAATGGAAGTGTTTCGGGTGCGGCGATACTATGGACATATACAAGTATTACACAGAATTCAAGCGTATGACATTTATAGAGGCAGTCAAGGAAGTGGCTGAAATGACAGGGGGTGAAGTTGAATTGACAGCACATAGGCCAATAGCGGAATATAAAAAACCTATAATTGAAGCGCAGGAATTAAGCCAGGCAGCTATTCAGTACATGGAGAGCCGGAAAATATCATTACAGACCCTGAATGATTGGAAGGTCAAGCAAAGGATGTGGAACGGCAAGGAGTGTTTTGTATTTCAGTACTTTGACGAAAATGATGATGATCTGATTTTTGTATCATATCGAGAGACAAGAAAAGGCGGCTTGAAGGGTGGCTGTGAGCCTGATACTAAGCAAGTTTTATGGGGTATGTGGCATATCGACAAGTCAAAGCCTGTTGTAATAACCGAAGGTCAGCCGGATGCATTGGCTATCTGGGAAGCAGGATATAAGAACGTTGTTTCTGTTCCTTCTGGTAGTAATAACCTTACATGGATTGATAATTGCTGGGAATGGCTACAGCAGGTTCAGGAATTTATTATATTCGGTGACAATGATGATCCGGGTATTAAGCTTATTAATGAATTGGTTGTAAGGCTTGGGAAGTATCGCACTAAGGTTATTCAACATAAATACAAGGACGCGAACGAGGTTTTGTATCATCAGGGTAAGGACAAAATTGTAAGACTTATAGAAAATACCATAAAGCAAGCCCCAGCCGGGATTATCAATATGGCACAAGCTGAGTATGTCGGAGCAAAAGGGAAAATTGACGAGGGTATTCCGACAGGGTTTTATGGAATTGACAGCACTATAGAGGATCTCCAGCCTGAACAAATATCCATTCTTGTCGGCAGGAATGGAGAAGGTAAAAGCACTATCATTTCACAGATAATTGTAAACTGCATCAACAAGAAAATACCGGTATTCCTCTATTCTGGAGAAATGAGCACTCAAAGAAATCTAAATTGGTTATTCAAGCAGGCAATAGGAGATGATCGCAAACACCTTGATTTTGTGCAGGCCAAATATAAATTAAAGGCAGACATAAAGCTGGAAGCCTTACAGGCTCTGAGGCAATGGATGGCTAACCTGTTTTTCACTTATGATAAATCTGTTTCAAACGTTCGCAAAAGCACAAATGACCTTTTTGATGTTATGGCAGTGGCAGTAAAACGGTACGGATGCAAATTGGTGATAATCGATAATTTAATGTCTGCCATGGAGGACAATGCAGATTCGATTAATGCAGATCAAAGTAACTTCGTACAGCAATGTAAGGACTTTGCTGAAAATTACCGGACTCATATAATGCTGGTTGTCCATCCAAACAAGCTCAAAAAAGCTGGTGAGAAGATAGAAAAAGAGGACATATCCGGCAGTAATAATATAGCGAACAAGGCAGATGTGATTCTAAGTATTGAGAAGCAAATCAAAGAGGATAGGGACTGTGACGCTAAATTGAGGCTTTTAAAGGACAGGGAGGAAGGAAGATACAAGGAAGTCAAGCTCATGTTTCAGGAAAGTACTAAGCGGCTTCTGGAATGTGAAAATGGGGTTATAAGGCAGATTCAATATGACTGGGAAAAGTATTTACCTGATAAATCAGAATCGCAATGGTGGGAGCAGGTTGAAAATGATGCTGAACCATTTTGAAAGGAGGAACACAAGTGAAACTATCTGAAATGGTGGAACCGACACAGGACGCTATTGCTGAGACAAAGAGGGCATACAACAGGATATTAAAGCGGCAGCAGGAAGCCGCAAAGTATCTTGATGATGCAAACGTTCCGGCTATTGAGCGTGAGAGGCACGTATTGGCCTTTCGGATTGAAATATTAGATCCCATGAACAGCTATT
>CAZQCL010000149.1:0-4791 GCA_964592435.1 uncultured Oscillospiraceae bacterium | reverse complement strand
TATTGTATTTGGCAAAAATCCCATGGATAATCGTCCAAAATTGACTTGAAATCCTCTTTATCTCCATGAAAGGAGAATCCAAACCAGCGAATTTTACCTTCCTTCCTGGCTTTTTCCGCGAACTCCCTTATCCCTACTCTTTTGAGCCTTTCCCATCCTCCCATATCATTTACGGCATGCAGAAGATAATAATCAATATAGTCTGTTCGCAGCTTTCTTAACTGATCATCCAATATGTCAGTCATATCCTTAATAGAATGAATTTTGTAAAGAGGCAGCTTAGTAGCAATCATAACTTTGTCCCGGTAGCCCTTGGCCAATATATCTCCCAGAATACTTTCATTCCTGCCTCCATGGTAAATCCAGGCTGTATCAAAGTAGTTTACACCCTGCTCTATCGCCTGAATAATTTGTCGCTCAGTCCGTTCCACATCAACCTTTCCCTTTTTCTTCGGGAAACGCATACAGCCATAGCCAAGAATCGAAACCTTATCACCGGTTCTTCCCATTTCACGGTATAACATAGTAACCTCTTACCCTTCCATCATGCCTGAATATGCTGCTGTAAAATTTCAGTGACGCTGAAAGCGTCACTGAAATTAATTTTAAAAGCCTATTCATTTCTTATATCCCCACCAATACAACCAAGGTTTTTTATTTGCTCCCTCTATTGATCAGGCTCAATTAATCCATAGCCGCCATTTTTACGTTTGTATACTACATTCATCTGGTTAGTGTCAGAATTGTTGAACATGAAAAACTCATGCCCCAACAAATTCATTTGCAATATTGCCTCCTCCACAGGCATTGGTTTTACTGCAAATCTCTTTGTTCTTACTATCTGAAATTCGGTTTCTTCATCTACGTGTACATCCCTGCTAAAATACTCCGGCTTGAAGGTCCCTGTATGAAGTCTTTTCTCCAGCCGCGTTTTATTCTTTCTGATTTGTCTTTCAAGTATATCCTCGGCCTTGTCGATACATGAATACATATCATCTCCGGTCACTTCCGCCCTGAGAGTGATACCATTTGTGAGAATCGTCACTTCCAATATGTGCCGGTTCTTCTGCGTGCTCATCATTACGTGCGCTTCAGCCTGTGGAGAAAATAACTTTTCAAGCTTTCCCAGCTTTTTGGCGACCCTTTCCTTCAGAACATCTGTTACCACATAATTCTTTCCGCTAATTATGTACTTCATATCCATTGCCCCTTTCCTGTTTTGTAATGGCATGCCCTGCCGCAAATCCAAATCTTGCCTGCACGGTCAGCCACGCTAAACTCACATGATGTTTAATACTTATTCAAAGGACATATATTTGTATTCAACAACAAACATAATAAATCCTTCCAAAATTATCGCTATGTTTTCCAAAAAGTATACATATAAAACATTCACAAAACACCTGTTTTGTGAGTATTACCCTGTGAATTATGTGGATAAACATGTGAATAACAATAGACTAAGCATTCTCGCCTGTGGAAAACTTTGCGCTATGCTCTAGCCATCAAATGAATATAGCCCTGCATAAATTCATGCAGGGCTCGTGTCAACCTAAATGAAATTGGTTAGCCTTTGGTTCACCTTTGAAATTAAGTTTATCTCAAAAACTCAATCAGCGGTTTGAAAAGCATTCGCTGCAATAAACCGGTTTATCCAAACGTGGTTTGAAAGGAACCTTGGTCTCCTTGCCGCATTCAGCACAAATGGCATCATACATCTCTCTTTCTCTTCTGGCACCATCCCTGCCATACTGGGACTTTCTTGCCGACCTGCAATCCTTACATCTTCCGGGTTCATTCTGAAAACCTCTTGTAGCATAGAACTCCTGCTCACCTGCAGTAAAAATGAAATCCTGTCCGCAATCCTTACAAACTAACGTCTTGTCTTCGAACATTTACAGTCCCCTCGCTTTAGAAAGATTAGTAGATTCTGCCTTACGCAGCAAGTACTTTATATTTACCCGAAAATAAACGCTTATGTTTACAGTCGGGTATTATTTACATTATATTACACGCAAATCAACTTATCAAGCTATTTCGCGATTTTTTTGCATTTCCCTGTTATTTAAAGCTTTTATCGCCTATTTCAATACCACCTCAATCGTATGCACATCTTCCCCCGGAGTAAGCACAAGGCCCTGGCTGCTAAATTCAACTGAGGCTCCCTCAGCGGATACAACTGCATCTATTCCTCTGAGCACAGCCTTCCATGGCTTTCCGGTCACATATACATCGATTATTATAGTATTACCGGCACATTCGGCTCTGCAATATAGCTCCTGAACACCTTTTTCATTATAAACCGCAGTCTTTGCGACAGCATTATCTTTTAATTCAAAAATGTGCAGCTCCACATTATCCGCATAATCGTAATCAGGCTTATTATCAATGCTCCCCAGAGCAATGATAGAACTTTCTCTGACCATAAGCGGAAGGCTCATATAATCATAGTGTTCATTTCTCCAGCAACCGCCCTGTACTCTTTCGCCGCTTATGAGGTGAGTCCATGTACCTTCAGGTAAATAATACTGAGCCCTGCCCTCGTCATTAAAAATCGGCGCTATCATTAGCGAATCTCCGAGCATGTATTGCTTGTCGAGCTGCCAGCAGCCGGGGTCTTCCGGGAACTCCAGTACCATGGCACGCATCATGGGAGTGCCCTTTTGAGATGTCTCACAGGCAGATGCGAACAAATAGGGCATAAGTGTACATTTCAGCTTTGTGAAAAACCTCAAAACATCGACCGCCTCCTCATCAAACAGCCATGGAACCCTATAGGACTCGTTTCCATGGAGTCGGCTGTGTGTAGAAAGCAATCCGAATGCCGTCCATCGTTTATATATATCCGGTGATGCCGTCCTTTCAAAGCCGCTTATATCATGGCTCCAAAACCCAAAGCCTGAGCTGCACAGGGACAAACCCCCTCGGAGGCTTTCCGCCATGGAACCGTAATTTGCCGAACAGTCTCCTCCCCAGTGTACCGGATATTTCTGGCTACCAACCGTGGCAGAACGGGCGAAAAGCATAGCCTCATTCTTTCCCAGACTTTCCTCCAGAACTTCAAAAACGGCCTTATTGTATAAGTGACTATAATAATTGTGCATCCTGACAGGGTCGGAGCCGTCGAAATAAACCACATCTGTCGGAATTCTCTCCCCAAAATCGGTTTTAAAGCAATCAACACCCATATCCAGAAGTTCCCTTAGCTTGTCCTGGTACCATTGTGTGGCAGCAGGATTTGTAAAATCCACAATCCCCATGCCGGCCTGCCATCTGTTCCATTGCCAGACGCTTCCGTCCGTCTTTTTCAAAAGGAATCCCTGTTCCATCCCCTCGGCAAACAATCTGGATTTCTGCGCTATATAAGGGTTTATCCAGACACAAATCTTCAATCCTCTGTCTTTCAGCCGCTTAAGCATGCCCACCGGATCGGGAAATACATCCTTATCCCATGTGAAGTCACACCACTGGTTTTCCTTCATCCAGAAGCAGTCAAAATGGAAGACATGCAAGGGTAAACCACGTTTTTCCATTCCCTCGATAAATCCTGTGACGGTTGCCTCATCATAGCTGGTGGTAAAGGAGGTCGTCAGCCACAGTCCGAAGGACCAGGCCGGTGGAAGTGCAGGTCTTCCCGTCAGCAGAGTATAATTTTCGAGAGCTGCTTTAGGAGAGCCACCGCCTATCACATAGTATTCCAGGCTCTCTCCCGGTACGCTGAACTGAACCCTTGAAACACATTCCGATCCAAGCTCATAGGATACCTTACCCGGGTGGTTAACAAAGACGCCATAGCCCTTATTTGAAAGATAGAAAGGAATGTTCTTATAGGCCTGCTCGCTGCTTGTACCGCCATCCTCGTTCCATATGTCCACTGCCTGGCCGTTCTTGACAAAGGGAGTAAAACGTTCGCCCAAGCCATACACATATTCATCAGCTCCAAGCTCCAGCCGTTCCCGCATGTATGCGCCATCCCCCGCCACGGTCAGATAGGCCGTATCCCTTCGCGTATTCCCTGTGATGTACTTATCGTCATATAAAAATTCTACAGCCCAGCCGGGTGTTTTTTTAACCTTCATACCAAGCTTGCCGGACTTAAGAATAATCTCCTTGTCGCTTTGAGAGATTTCCGGCAGGAATCCATATTCTTTGTATAGCTCAAAGGATGGCCCCTTTTCATACCTTCCCATAAAGTGCATTACCTTAACACAGATAACATCGGGAAAGGGTGAACTATATTCAAACGTCAGCATAGGTCCTTCCAGCGTATCACCCCTATGTCTGATGGGCCTTGTGGCCGCATACAGTATGAGCTTTCTATCAGATATTTCAATGTCCCTAATGTCCTCAGGGGCTGCCAGTGTTACCCCTTCCTTTGTCAACCAATAGCCATCTGAAAACTTCATGCTGACTCCTTCCCTTCTCAGTCTATCCCAGCTCAACCAGAATCTCAGACTTGCTGCCTGCAGGCTGTACCGGTATCTTATCCACTACCTTACCATCTAGAGTGATTTTCTTAACCCCGCTGCAGACATGGGCGTCATTTTTGACCTCTATCCTGTACTCAGCCCCGCGGAAAACCCTCTTCGCCCTAAAGCCTTTCCATTCGGAAGGTATGCAAGGGTCAACGACCAGGCAGTCGTATCCCGGCCTTATTCCAAGAATATACTGGGCTGAGGCTACCATATTCCATGCAGCCGTGCCACTGAGCCATGAATTTCTGCCGATGCCGAACTGTGGATGCTCCTTGCCGAGAATATTCTGCGGGTAAACATAGGGCTCCACCTCAAA
>CAZQCL010000148.1:0-4792 GCA_964592435.1 uncultured Oscillospiraceae bacterium | reverse complement strand
AGGTTATGATAGCAGAAAATCTTGGAGTTATTGCAGCAGATAGTAAAAACAGATTCTATCCGGAGGCTGCGATTACCAGAGAGGAAATTGCCGTAATCCTGTTCAAGGCAATGACAGTTTCAGGGGAGGGCTTCACCATACATGACAACTCAACTCTGGAGAAATTTATTGACAAAAATAACATATCGCCCGACGCTGTGTCAGGAATGGCAACGTTAGCGGGTGAGGGTGTTATAGAGGGAATGCCCGGAAATATTATTGGGCCTAAATATTCGGCGACGCGTGCGCAGGCTGCCGTGATGCTGTTCAGAACACTGAGTAAGATACAGTACTGACCGTTTTGCAGTATTGCGCCGGAGCATGAAACATGGTTTCCACAAGCAAGCCTGATGCTTACTTGCGGCGGCACCTGAATAGACACAAAAAACAAGGCTCGGTATAGCATACCGGGCCTTATTGAATAACTGTTAAGTTTAATCGCTTCTATAACTACCTCATTTATAACTACTGCTTCCATTACTGCCTGTAGGAGAATTTGTAAATCGTTGTATGCCGATATTCATCCCCGGCTTTCAGAATAGGCGATTTGAAATGCTTGTACTTTATGGCATTCGGGAAATACTGTGTTTCCAGGCAGAGAGCACTTCTTTTGTTGTAAACTGCTCCGCCCTTACCGTGTGCCCCATTAACAAAGTTAGCCGAGTAGAACTGCACCCCTGGTTTTGTAGTAAACACTTCCATAAGACGGCCGGTTTTTGCATCGAATACCTCAGCAGCCTTTTCAGGAGCTTCGCCGCTGACATTCAATACCCAGTTGTGGTCATAGCCCTTTCCGAAAAGTATCTGTTCATCATTATCTTCAATTCTCGCCCCAACCGGTGTAAGAGTGGTAAAGTCCATCGGAGTGTTCTCCACTTTCCGTATTTCACCTGTTGGAATGCTCTCGCTATTATTGATTGTAAAATAATCCGCATTTATTCTAAGCTGATGCTCCAAAATGCCTCCGGAAGCGTGTCCGGACAAATTGAAATAGGAGTGGTTTGTAAGGTTGACAACTGTGTCTTTGTCCGAAATTGCAGAATATTCAATTCTCAACTCATTATCCTCAGTCAGTGTATATATTACCTTAACATCGAGATTTCCCGGGTAATTCTCTTCTCCGTCCGAGCTTCTGTACAGCAGCTCCAGTGATTGCCCGTCAGCTCCGCCGAGTATATTTGCATCCCAAACGACCTTGTCAAATCCCCTATCGCCACCATGAAGATGGTTATTCCCATCGTTTTTTGCCAGATTGTAGCTAGTCCCATTCAGATCAAATTGCGCGTTTTCTATTCGGTTTGCATGCCTTCCGATCAGGGCGCCAAAGAAGTAGGTACCCCTGCAGTATTCATCAAGGGTATCATAGCCAAGCACAACGTCGTCAAGCTTTCCATCCCTGTCAGGAGCCTCAATGGATACGATAGCTCCGCCGTAGTTTGTAATTTTCACCGACATATTATTTGAATTTGTGAGAGTGAAAAGCTCTACCTGTGTACCATCCTGCAAATTTCCGTAATGCTTTTTGTTAATCTTCATAGGGCATCCTCCGTTTACCATATTATTGTTAATCTTAATCCCTTATCTTAGATTTCGCCGCGGTTAAGTAAGAATTACGCGACCAACATCAGAGAACTATTAGCAACTATTTTATTATATCATGGTTTTGGACAAATCAATGATATAATTGCGCAACAGGTTGAAAACACTGAGGCTGGTTTTGCGAAAAGGGTCAAATTATTATGGCAAAGTAACAAGACAGTAAGATGGTGATGCAGCAAGACAGTGTATTTGCTTCATTTGTATTATCATGGTAAAAATACTCAGGCTGGGTTATAATATGGGAGGAATGCTCCCTTTGCGAAATCACCTTTGTAAGTGGAGCATGTTCCTGAAATATAGACAAATTTTCCCGAGTGGGAGCCTGAGAGGTGGATTCGATTAATGAGTGGTAATAATAAAAATGCACTGCCTGCAAGAGACGAAATTGAGGCAAAGTACAAGTGGAAGCTTGAAGATATTTATCAAAGCGATTCCCAATGGGAAGAGGATTTTAAAAAGGTGCAAGGCATGGCCGGAGAAGTGACTTCCTTTAAGGGCAGGCTGGCAGGGGATATGAAGACTCTGCTGGAATGCTTCAAGTTTTCTGAGCAGATGCTGGCCTTAAATGACAAGATTTTTGTCTACGCCAGGATGAGGCGGGATGAAAACAACGCGCTGTCAAAGTATCAGGCGCTGACGGATAGGGCGATGGCTCTTAGTACGGAGGTTTATGCGTCTATTTCATTTATTGATCCGGAAATTCTTTCGATTGACGAAGACCTCTTGAAAAAGAGCCTTGATGAGATGGAGGGCCTTTCCTTATACAAGCAGCATATCGGCGAGCTGCTCAGGCAAAAGCAGCACATCCTTTCGGACAGGGAGGAGGAGCTGTTGGCGCTTTCCTCGGAAATGGCCGAGGCACCCTCCGACATATTTACCATGTTTAATAATGCCGATATCAAGTTCGGCTATATCAAGGACGAGAATGGGGAAGAGGTGGAATTGACCAAGGGACGCTATATCAAGTTCCTGGAGTCCCGGGACAGAAGGGTCAGACAGGATGCCTTCCGCACATTGTACGCTGCTTATTCCTCGATGATAAATACTCTTTCATCATCGCTGAGCAGCAACATTAAGAAAAATAGATTTTACGCCACAGTCAGAAAGTACGATTCATGTCGCCAGGCATCCTTGGACGGTGACAATGTTCCGGAAACCGTTTATGACAACCTGATTGATACGGTGAACAAGAACCTGCCTCTGTTGCACAGATATCTGAAGCTGCGCAAAAAGGCACTGAAGCTTGATGAGCTGCACATGTACGATCTTTATGTTCCTATCGTGGAGGAACCACCAAAGCAAATTAAGTATGAGGAAGCATTGGAGATGGTTAAGAAGGGCCTTGCTCCGATGAGCTCAGGGTATCTTGAAAACCTGGAAAACGCCTTTAGGTCAGGCTGGCTGGACGTTTTTGAGAATCAGGGCAAGACCAGCGGCGCTTATTCCTGGGGCACGCACCTTACCCATCCCTATGTATTGCTGAACTATCAGGGAACCATTAATGATGTTTTCACCATTGCCCATGAGATGGGCCATGCTATGCATTCATATTATACGAATAAGACTCAGCCCTACATTTACTCTGAATATAAAATTTTTGTAGCTGAGGTTGCTTCGACAGTTAATGAATCGTTGCTGATTAATTATTTATTGTCGGTCACACCCGATAAGAGGGAGAGAGCTTATCTGCTCAACCATTATCTGGAGGAGTTCCGGGGCACACTGTTCCGCCAGACAATGTTTGCCGAATTCGAGAAGACTACGCATGGCCTGATTGAGAAGGGCGAAGCGTTGACGCCCCAGGAGTTTTGCAGAATTTATAGGGAATTGAATGAGAGATACTTCGGCCCCGAGGTTGTCATAGACGATGAAATTGCCTTGGAGTGGGCGCGGATACCCCATTTCTATTCCAGCTTTTATGTATATAAATATGCTACGGGCATTTCCGCGGCGGTGTCGCTTTCCCAGCAAATTCTGAAGGAGGGCAATCCGGCGGTAGACCGCTACACCGACTTCCTCAAGAGCGGGGCCTCCGATTATCCGCTGGAGCTGCTGAAGAAGGCCGGTGTGGACTTGACCGGGCCGGAGCCCGTGGAGGATGCAATGAAGATGTTCGCTTCGATTTTGGATGAACTGGAGAAGCTGGTGTAAGAGGAAGGGGGACACTTCTTCAGATACCATAACAAGAAATGTCCCCGAATTAAAGGTATGGGGACACGCACTCCAGAGATTATAGGCCAGAAGCCAGAA
Source organism: uncultured Oscillospiraceae bacterium (assembly GCA_964592435.1). Lineage (GTDB taxonomy): Bacteria > Bacillota > Clostridia > Acetivibrionales > DTU013 > JAAYBT01. Next base: position 904 of record CAZQCL010000148.1, on the reverse strand, counting down.
AACGGAGGCCAGAGGACGGTAAAAGCATACAGAGGGAGGAGTTTCCCCGAATAAAGCGAGGTACTGTGCTGGATTAAACGGTAACAGCATGATAATAGGATACAGGAAAGGATTGGTTGCAGTATGACAGATTATAGGATAGAAATATTGGCAAAGAACTTAGTGAATTACTCCTGCGAGGTTCAGTCGGGCGAGAAGGTGCTGATTGAAACGAAGGGATTTGAGCTGCCTTTGACGAAGGCGTTGATAAAGGAAGTATACAAGGCAGGCGGAATGCCCTTTGTCACTATAAAGAATGATGAAATCACTAGGGCGCTGCTCAATGGCTGCAGTGAGGAGCAAATCAAGCTGATGGCTGAATTTGAGCTTGCCAGGATGAAGGCCATGGATGCCTACATCGGAATAAGGTGTACGGATAATTCCAACGAGCTTGGTGATGTTCCCGAGGACAAGATGAAGCTCTATAGCTCCCTTTTCAACAAGCCTGTTCACTCCGAGCAGAGAGTTGAGCACACAAAGTGGGTCATTCTCAGGTACCCCAACAGCGCAATGGCGCAAATGGCTGAGATGTCCACAGAGGCTTTTGAGGATTATTACTTTAATGTGTGCAACCTTGATTATTCTAAGATGTCAAAGGCAATGGATCCCCTCGTACAATGGATGGAAAAAACCGACAGGGTGAGGATTATCGGAAAGAATACGGATTTGTCCTTCTCCATTAAGGGGATGCCGGCCATCAAGTGTGACGGCGGCAGAAACATACCTGATGGAGAGGTTTTCTCGGCGCCACACAAAAACTCTGTGAATGGTGTAATCAGCTATAATACTCCGGCAAAATATCAGGGCTTCACCTATGAGAATGTAAGGCTGGAGTTCAAGGACGGTAAAATTATCAAGGCCACAG
>CAZQCL010000147.1:0-4794 GCA_964592435.1 uncultured Oscillospiraceae bacterium | reverse complement strand
CGCAGGCTTGAAGGTAATTCATAGTGAAACGGTCGGAGCTACAAAGATATGTGCCGTATTCGATAAGCTTGCTTCCGAAGACCATTCTTAGTTCTTCATATTCTCTACAAGGTGTCTAAATACCCTCTCAAAGTGCTCATTATCTTTATTCGAACGCTTCTTGATGCTAGCTGTTCTGCCGCCTGCACGGCGCACCTTCTGCCCCAGATGCCTCTCAAACAAAAGCCTGTCGATATTATCGTCTGAATAAACCAATCCATTCTGGTTAACAGCTTTCGCCTCTTTCCCAAGCGCCATTGCCGCTACACCATAGTCCTGTGTCACAACAATATCGCCGGATTTAACAAGATTTATCAGTGCAATATCCACACTGTCTCTGGCTTTATCAACCGTAATAACAGTGCTGTATCCGTCCTCAAGCTCATGACTGGTATCAATCAGCATAGTTACCAGAACATTATGCTGTTTTGCTATCCTGACAATGATATCCTTTACCGGACACGCATCCGCATCAACCAATATCTGCATGTGCTTCAGTTCCTTTCGGTTTACTCTTTACAGTACCTTTGAATAAATAATAATGTCCTCCCGCTTTTCCCACCCGATCGAATTCCAGAAAGCGTTCCCAGGTTCATTGTCAGCAAAAACAAAAATGTGGCACTTCCCAATCCCTGCATTTTTCAACTGCCGCAGGCTCTCTTCAACCAACATGCGCCCAATACCCCTGCCCCTGCTCTCCGGGGTTACTGCCGTATGATAGATATATCCGCGTCTGCTATCTTGTCCACACAAAACGGTTCCAATAATCCTGTTGTCTTCCTTGTAACAAAAGCTTAGACCGATATTCTTCAGAAGAAACCTTCTTAAATTCTCTTCCGAATCGGCTTCACTGATTCCAATTCCAGGTATGCCGCTCCAGAGGTTCAATAATTCATTATAATCATCCGGATGAATCTCTCTCATGCCGGACTCCTTCAACTCTATATTCATTGAGCTGAACCGCCTTTCTTCAAAGCTTGGCCAACATTTCACAAATACTAGCAAATACGTGGCAAATCCCTATTGGCCAATCAGAGCCTTCCCCAGTTCCTCTACCGTTTCAACAATCAATGTAGCCCCTGCCTTATGAAGCTCCTCATAGCTACCATAACCGTATAACACACCAATACTTTCAATACGTGACTCTTTTGCCCCAATTACATCATGCTTCCGGTCTCCAACCATAATGACTTTGCTTAAGTCCGCTATATCTGCCTTATCCAGAGCATATCTAATGACTTCTCCCTTATTGACCCTGGTCCCATCAAGCTCACTACCACATACTACGTCAAAATACCGCATCAGATTGAAATGCTCCAATATCCTATCTGCAAATACCTTTGGTTTAGAAGTGGCAACGAGCAACTGCCTTCCGGTCTTCGACAGGCGGTCAAGTAAGCCATCGATACCGTGATAAGGCTCGTTTTCAAAAATACCGATATCCCTAAAATACTCCCTGTATTTCTCTACGCCTATTTGTGCCTGCTCTTCACAAAAACCATAATACTTCATAAACGACTGTACCAGTGGCGGGCCGATGAACCTGTAATGGTCATTCAGATTCTCCGTATGTATACCAAAGAAGTCAAGGGCATACCTTACAGACTTTGTAATGCCAACCCCCGGATCGGTCAATGTACCGTCCAAATCAAACATCAGCACTGTTTTATCCTGCATCCGTATTCCTCTTTGCATATCTACTCGCATTTCTTTTTGTGTCTCATTTTGTATTCCTTTTTGCATTTCCTTTTGCACCTCATTCGTACATCTTTATATACCCTCATTTGCCTTTCTCTCTACCTGCCTTATGACTCCCAACCGGTAGCCCCGCTATCTATCGCGGTTTCTCCCTATTCAAATATCTCGTTCATGTCTGCGGTAAGCCCTTCAAATATAAAGGAGCTTACCCTGCCCTTTTCTGTAAATGTCCTCGTATCGGCTATCCAGTTCTCCTTGAACTCATATACCGTCACTTCTCTTGCCATATAATTGACGATCCAATACTCTCTGACCCCTGTTAGCATATATAGATCCAACTTTTTAATCAAATCCATCCTTGCTGTAGAAGTTGAAAGAATCTCAATTACCAAAGAAGGTATACCTGTATATTTGTCCTTGCTGTTTTTATTGTCAGGATCGCATACCACAAGCAAATCAGGTTGGACAACGTTCATATTGTTCTCGCCCTTTTTTAGTGTTACATCAAAGGGTGACAAATATGGTATGCACTTTTTATCCTTAAACCATTGACGAAACGACATATACAAATTTCCTAATACCGTCTGATGTGTAACTCTGGGTGAAGTCAGCAAATAGGCTTGCCCGTCAATGTACTCATACCTGTCATCGGTGCTCTCGTACATCTTCATGAATTCTTCATAGCTCATTTTTATGCCGCCATACCCATCGTATAGCTCAGCCTCTTCGCAGATGCTGCTATTTCCATCCCAATCCTCTTGCTTTGTCATCCTCGCTACGGGCTTACCGTTCCTGATAATAATGATGTCTTCCTGATCAAGCAGCTTAAGGTATTTCCCGAAGCTATTTTTAATATCTGTTGATCTGACTATCACACTACCACATCCCCACCGATTTTATGAGTGTTAATATTAAGTTTAGCTGTAAGTTTAGCTAAAATAACAGCTAATGTCATAATATCATATTGTATATTCCTGGTCAATGAGCAGCTCATCCATCTTTCTTTCACTATCCTTAACCTGATAGCTGATACTTGACTTCAGACCCTCCAATTTGTCTATAACGCGATTTATTTTGCCATAGAGGCTTCTTATCTGGTCCTGATTATCGCGGATCTGATCACGCACCCTCATATCCGTAAATATGTTGTCAAACCAAAAGTCAATCGCCCTTGTGGTTGAATCAATCTGTGATGGAAAAAAGTCAGCGGACAGATTGATATCCTTAAGCTCCTTCTGCAAATCTCTTATCTGAGAACTCAATAGGTCAAAGTCCGATTGTGCGCTATCAATATGGTCATATTTTGCTAAATGGCTGAATATCCCTTTCCCAAACCACATATCATAGGTCGCCCAACTCTCAGCCTTATCCAGCTGCTCTTTTGCCCTCTCTGCAGTGCCTAATGCTCTCTTTGCCGCCCGTAAAGCTTCCTCCGTTTCCGTAAGCTGCTTAAGAAGATAATCCTGGTATGCTTCGAGTTTTCTGTACTTCTCGGAAGCTTCACCAAGGATTTGGGATTTGATTAGCTCTTCACGTCTTCGTAGCTCTTCTTCGAAAATACGCTTATCCCTCGTCAGGTCTGAAATCCGTTTTGTCAGCTCATGCCGTTCACTTTTTAATTCCTCGAGCCTGTGAACAGCCGCATCATATTCCATCTTTGCGTGAAGCATTTCCTGTGTCTCTGTATCGACCCTATCCTCATATTTCCCCACAAGCTTTAATATTGACGTCGACAGGGAATCCTTCCTTATCTGCTCCACATCCAGCGATTCCGCTTCATATTTTCTCAATAACGAATTGACTTGGTCATCAGTCTCATTAATCAGCACCTTCAGCTTCTGCAGGCGCTCCTGCAATACTGGTAACCCTGCCAATTTGTTTTTCAACTCAACTAGACTATTTCTATCCATATATACCTCTCCCTAAAGCAAAAATTGAATACCTATATCATACGGTATTCAATCCTTGTTTGTCTTCATTTGAAGCAGATTCATATCTTAGTCCAGTCAGCGCAAAAAACCGCAACCACTATTCTGTCATTAATTTCAAGCCTATAAAAGCTCCTCCACGATTCTGCCTGAAGCCTTCCTCATTTCAAGGCCTGCCTTTTCCAGTAGCTTTGTCACCTTCTCATACTCAATCGGCCTCTTAATTGTCATCTTGGTTGTCTTTACAAGATCCTCGTTTGTCATGACAAAATACCGAATTATTTTGTACTGAGGAAGCGTTTTGTTTATATCTTTTATAGCCGCCCCAAAGTAGGAGGCTAATTCGCTTTCTGAAAGCATACCGGCTCCTTCTGAAGAATCGGTTCCTTTGGCAGAACCGTCCCCCACACTATCAGCGGTCAAGCTTTCCCAGTCGATTACCAATTTCGCGCATACCTGTATATCTCCGTCAGCCGCCTTATTCCCCCAGGCAAAGGAATCCTTGACACCTGGGATATTGTTTAGCAGCACTTCATACTCCTCCGGGAAAGCCTTTTTACCGTTGGTAAATACAATCATTGATTTGGCACGGCCGGTAATCCTCAGCAATCCCTTCTCATCTATGATGCCAAGATCGCCGGTCCTGAACCAGCCCTCTGCGTCGATAACCTCCGCCGTTGCATCCGGAGCCTCAAAGTATCCCAGCATCACATTGCCGCCCCGGGTAATAATTTCACCCATCCCATTTTCATCTGCGGCATCAATTGCCACTTCGATTCCAGCCAAAGGATACCCCACTGTACCGGGAACACTAATAAAATCGTTGGCTGCAGCTATGACCGGGGATGTCTCAGTAAGGCCGTAGCCCTCCAGCAGTATCAGCCCCATCTTCTCAAACCCTGTAATAACTGCCGGATCCAGCGCAGCAGCACCTGAAACGGCGAGCCTCAAGCCTGGTCCCAGCTTTTCAAACACACTTTTAAATATCCTCCGTCTAAGGTCAATGCCGAAGATACGCAAGAATTCCGATGCCCTGGTGAGAATACCAATCAATTTCACCTTGCCCGACTTCTGTATACCCTCCTGCAATTTTTTGTACATGGATTCCAATATGGCAGGAACGGCTACC
>CAZQCL010000146.1:0-4815 GCA_964592435.1 uncultured Oscillospiraceae bacterium | reverse complement strand
ACATGAGTTGTAACGTGAGTTGTAACGTGATCTGACACATGAGTTGTACCGCGAGTTGTCGCATGAATTGTCGGTGTAAAATGCCAACGTGAGGTGTCACCATGAAATGTCGACGCAGGATGTCGTCGTGAGTTGATTGTTAATTTATTAACTATTGTATTGATTTACATACATTATAGCATGCAAATCCAGTGTTTTCAAGACATAAAAATAATTATTTCACAATGTTATGTACACGTTTTAGTACATAGCACAAAAACGAGAGGGCTGGATATGATATCTCCGGCCCTCTATTATACATATTAGCCTCGCGCGTACTTCATTCTACGTTCAGCCAATAATCACTTCAACCTTGTGGGTTTTCCCATCGTTGAAAATCGGCAAGATATTGCCAATAAACTCATTGCCATCGATGGTAAGCAGCTTGACTCCCTTTGACACATGCTGCGGATTGGAAACGGTAATATCGTAAACTGCTCCTCTATAGCTTCTGGTAACGCTAAAGCCGTCCCAGTCCTTTGGGATACATGGGTCCACAGCCAAGCCGTTATAATCCGGCTTTATTCCCAGGATAAACTGTGAAATCGCTACGAAGTTCCATGCCGCAGTTCCCGTAAGCCAGGAATTCTTTGCTTCGCCATGCCTTCCCGCTTCCTTGCCGGCAATCATCTGGGAATACACATAGGGCTCCATCCTATGAAGCTCGCTAATGTCTTCCCTGTACGCAGGAGCAATTTTTGAATAGCACTCAAAGGCCTTGTCGCCTCTTCCGAGTATTGCTTCGGCTGCCATTATCCACGGATTGTTATGGCAGAATACACCACCATTTTCCTTATATCCGGGCGGGTAGGATGAAATCTCGCCCAACTCCGGGTGATATCTGGAATATGCGGGGTACAAGAGAACCATTCCATGCTCTGTATCCAAATAGCTCCATGCAGAATCGAGGGCTTTTTGAACATGGCCGCTTTCGATACCTATTTCCGCCATTGAACAGAATCCCTGGGTTTCGATAAATATCTTTCCTTCTTCATTTTCCTTGCTTCCCACCTTGTTTCCAAAATCGTCGTAGGCGCGCAGGAACCATTCCCCGTCATAGCCATATTTCATGACTGTTTCCTTCATCGCTTGAATATGAGCTTTTGCAGCCTTTGCCTCATCATATAATCCGATGTTTTCACATATCTTCACAAAATCATTGCCGATGTAGACGAACATGCCGGCAATAAGCACTGATTCCGCTACTCTGCCGTCTTTGCTCGTAGTAGTCTGATAGGATTCATCCGGAGTCGTTGAGAAGCAGTTCAAATTCAGACAGTCATTCCAGTCTGCTCTGCCAATCAGCGGCAAACCATGAGGTCCCAGATTGTTGACTACATGATAGAAGGATCTTCTCAGATGTTCAAACAGATTTGCCGCCTTTGAAGGATCGTTGTCAAAGGGTACCTGTTCCTCTAATATGTTAAAATCGCCGGTTTCCTTAATGTAAGCAGCCGTTGAGCTTATTAGCCACAGCGGATCATCATTAAAATTACCGCCTATTTCGTTATTCCCTTTCTTCGTAAGAGGCTGATACTGATGATAGGCTCCGCCATCCTCTAATTGAGTGGCCGCCAAATCAAGTATTCTCTCCTTAGCCCTATTGGGGAGCTGATGCACGAAGCCGAGGATATCCTGATTGGAATCCCTGAAGCCCATTCCGCGCCCTATGCCGGATTCAAACCAGGAGGCGCTTCTGGACATATTAAAGGTAACCATGCATTGATATTGATTCCATATGTTGACCATACGATTTAACTTCTCATCATGGGTTCTTACCACATATTTGGAAAGCAGCCCTTCCCAATAATCCTTTAGCTCTGTAAATGCTTGCTCTACCTGCTCTACGGTAGAAAACCCTTTAATCATTTCTTTTGCTATGCTCTTATTTATGATACCGGGAGCTTCCCACTTTTTGCTTTCTTCGTTCTCAACGTATCCCAGCAGAAATACAAATTCTCTTTTCTCTCCTGCTGCCAGTGTGATATCAAAGCTATGAGATGCGATAGGTGACCAGCCATCAGCAATAGAATTGTTTGATTTGCCCTTTACGACCGCATCAGGGCTATCAAAACCATTGTATTGACCCAAATAAGAACTGCGGTCGGTATCAAAGCCGCTTATGTCCGAATTCGCCGAATAAAATGCGTAATGATTACGCCTCTCTCTGTATTCTGTTTTATGATAAATCGTATTGTTTTCTAACTCAACCTCACCGGTATTAAAGTTCCTCTGGAAATTGATCATATCATCATAGGCATTCCACAAACACCATTCTATAAAGGAGAACAATGTTATATTTTTTTCGCTACTGCTGGTATTTGTGATACTAATTTTATGTACTTCCCCATTAAAATTCTGCGGCACAAAAAACAGCATCTCCGCCGCAATACCGCCCCTCTCTCCAGAAATACGGGTGTAGCCGAGGCCATGACGGCACTCATACTTGTCTAAGGGCTTCTTCACGGGAGCCCATCCCGGCGACCAAAAATCTCCGTTATCATCGCGTATGTAAAAATACCTGCCTCCGCTGTCCACCGGTACACTATTGTACCTGTATCTTGTAATACGTCTTAATCTGGCATCCTTATAGAAGCAATATCCCCCTGCCGTATTTGAAATAATCGAAAAAAATTCCTGATTACCTGAGTAATTAATCCATGGATTTGGAGTTTCAGGGGTTGTAATGACATATTCTCTGTTAGCGTCATCAAAATAACCGTATTTCATATAAACCTCCGCTACTTAGCATAAGAAACTATTTAACAGACGAATGTTTTTTAATGTTAGCAGGGGCAGGATAAAATCCCGCCCCCACCTATTATTATGTCTTAAATCTTATGGCTGGTTATTTTCCAACCTTTGCACGCCATGCGTCATACTTGCTCTGCATGTCGGCAATCAGCGTATCAACACCGGAAGCTTTCAGTTCGTCATCATACTTCTTTAGGATTGGATCTACATCAACAGCACCACAATTTAGTTCTTTGTAATACGTTCCGTATACAGTCTTGCATGCGGAAGATTCTGTAGTGACATCAGCATCACTGTACACAAAACCAAGGCTGTTAAGAACAAGACCTGCATCATTGTACTTGCCAAAATCAACCCACTTGTTCGGATCTTCGTTGTCGAGAAGGAGATCCTTGAACTGATCGCCATATCTCCAGCCGGAGCCCAGGTTATATCTGTCAAGCCCTTCCTGAGTCTGAGTGATTCTTCCGTCTGCGTTTACCTTGTAATGAGTTCCTTCAATACCAAAGTTGAGAAGGTTTCTTACAACAGCATCAGTGTAAAGAGTCTCGATGAACTGGAATGCTCTTTCGGCATTCTTGGAAGCTGCAGGGATAGCAAGCATAGCACCCGTAGTCTCACGGTTTGACATAACCGGCTGTGTAATATCTACCTGTACCCACTCTACGCCTGTGCTGGCGGACATTTCAGCATCTTTTCCAGGCTTGAGGGAGGACTCAACTGCGAAGTACTTAGCTGTCTTCATCTGCTCTGCAGTGTTTTCCATTGTAGCTGCATCAGATGCTATGTAGCCCTTCTGATTATAATCACGAAGCTTCTTGTACATATCAATGGATTCCTTGGCCAGGAAATGATTTACAATTGTGTTGTCCCTGTTGTCAGAATACAAAGCGCCGGGAACGTTGTCGTCACTAATTCTGTCCCAATCCAGGAACTGGAAGGGGGAATCTCCACCAACTATAAGCAGAGGAGTGATTTGCCCATCGGCTTTGATCTTATCAAACCAGGGCTCAAGATCTTCCATCTTATTAATAGTTGAGATGTCAAAACCATACTGGTCAACTACTGCCTTCTGGAGCAGATACCCCCAGTTATGGACGGTTTCCTTATGTGTAGGAACAGCATAATTTATTCCGTCAACAGCTGAGCCATTTACGAAGTCCTTTCCTGCAACTTCATAAATCGCCGGGTACTTTGCCAGGAAATCATTCAGTTCTGTGAAGTAACCGGCTGCCGCATTCTTGTAGTAGTTTGCAGCCCAGTTTGCCGTGAAGCAAACGTCAAAAGCTTCTCCCGAAGACAGCATTATGTTGGTTTTCTGTTCGTAAGGATCTCCCCAGCCATATACCTGGAGATTCAGTTTAATATTGATTGTGTCAGCCAGATGTTCATTAATCTTTTCCATAACCAAATCAGTGTCTGTTTCCTGCTTGTCACCAACCAATGTCATGGTAATCTCAACAGTTTCAGCAGGAACTGCGGATTCTGCCGGCTTATCAGCGGCAGCTTTTTTTGCCGGTTCATCTGTCTTTGTTGGTGTGCCGGCAGGTTCGGCTTTATCTCCGCAACCGGCAAGGGTCAGCGATAAAGAAAAAACCAACACTAGAGCCAGACACAAATACCTTTTCATACTGCGCATAGAAAATACCTCCTAATAATATAAATTTTATATATGATCGCCGATCTGCACATTATTGCAAAATCAGCAGGATCATCCTTTCACAGCGCCTATTGTAAGGCCTTTTACAAAATACTTCTGGAAGAAGGGATATGCCAAAACAATAGGTCCAATAGAAATAACCGCAATAGCCATCCTGACACTTTCGCTGGGCAAGTTCGCCAAAATCTGGTTTGCATTAGAAATAGCGTTGCTGGCATTCAACAAATTTTGAACTGCAATCAGGGTTTGGTACATCAAGTACTGTATGTTGTAGTTCTTGCTGTCATTAACAAATACCAGCGGAAGATAAAAGTCATTCCAGTAGGCCAGAGTGCAGAAGAGGCCTACAGTCGCCAAGCCGG
>CAZQCL010000145.1:0-4835 GCA_964592435.1 uncultured Oscillospiraceae bacterium | reverse complement strand
ATCGCATCATCGATATCAAAAAGCCGTGTGTCAAGGTGGAATACCAGCTTCAGGAGATCGGCAAGCCTGATTTTAGAATGGTACTGGACAGTTTTTTAAAAGATAGATGACTACATTGTCAGTAAAACTAACCTTTTACATTTCCCACGCCTTCTCCCTGAAGGATAAACGGCAGGTCTGCCGCAGTCTTATGGATAAGACCCGGAAGCGCTTTAACGCGTCGATCTCAGAGGTCGATACCCAGGATGTGCACCAGACACTAACTGTTGGCGTTGCTGTAGTATCCGGTGACGCCGGTCACGCGAGGCGATCGCTGGACGAAATTATCCGCTATATGGAGGAGCACGCCGACGCTGAATTAATAAAGGTTGAGGAGGATACCTCTGTATTATGAGCTAAAAGATTCGATGCTTTTGTGTCTACCCTGCTTTAAACGAAGCAGGGTAGACTCTAGTCGGGAGCAGCCCAACAGATAATATGGAACAAAAAAATCTTTCACATTCGCATTAATATTGACATTTTTGGACTTGAATCATATACTATATTAAATCAAGTATTTTGGATTTGAGGTGAGAACACAGTGGCCACATATGATGACCAGGTAAAGGTATTCAAAGCCTTCTGTGATGAAAAGCGGCTGGGTATCCTTGAGTTGCTTCGTAGCGGTGAAAAATGTGCCTGTGTGCTGATAGATGAGCTTGATATGCCGCAGTCTTCGCTGTCCTATCACATGAAAATTCTCTGCGAGTCCGGAATCGTGGACAGCAGGCCAGAGGGCAAATGGACCTACTATAAAATAAGCGAAATGGGTGGCAGAGAAGCTATGACGCTTTTGAGGGAGATTACCACGCCAAATACGATGACTGAAGAGAGTATATGTTGTCCGTAAAAGGCCATTTGTTTAGTAAAATGGCTTTTTGCAGGCACTATACATCAAGAATTTTGGATATGACTGTCCAAGTATGAAAGAGAGGGTTTGTCACAATGCAAGTATTAAGATCTATTTGGGACTTTTTTCAGAATCAAATACTCGGTATGAATTGGCTCAATGATGTGATAGGCAGCGGGTTATCGGCTTTGGATTTGGATATCGGTAATCGCTGGGTCGCCAGTGCACAGTTTTTTATCTATGATACGATAAAAATTACACTTTTGCTTTGCATCTTAATTTTCATCATTTCTTATATTCAGAGCTATTTTCCTCCGGAAAGGACAAAAAAAATACTGGGACGCTTTCATGGAGTTGGCGCCAATACTGTTGCTGCTTTGCTGGGAACGGTGACACCCTTTTGTTCCTGTTCGTCCATTCCATTGTTTATGGGCTTCACCAGCGCGGGACTGCCGTTAGGAGTAACCTTTTCGTTTCTTATTTCCTCTCCTATGGTTGATTTAGGGTCATTGATTCTTTTGATGAGCATTTTTGGAACAAAAGTAGCTATTCTATATGTAGTACTAGGTCTGGTAATAGCCATTATCGGCGGAACTATCATTGAAAAATTGCATATGGAAAAGCACGTCGAAAAATTCATTTCCAGAGGAGGAAATGTAGACATTGAAGCTCCTGACCTGACAAGACATGACCGATTGGTTTTTGCCAAAGAGCAGGTAATCGACACCTTCAAAAAAGTATTCCCTTATATATTGGTAGGCGTTGGGATAGGTGCCCTTATCCATAACTGGATACCAGAAGAATGGATTGTAAAGGTTTTGGGAACCGGGAATCCGCTGGCCGTTCTGTTGGCGACGATAATAGGAATTCCCATCTATGCCGACATTTTCGGGACCATTCCGATTGCAGAAGCCCTACTTGCCAAAGGAGCGCAACTTGGTGTTGTATTAGCCTTCATGATGGGCGTTACCACCTTGTCACTGCCATCGCTAATCATGCTGAGCAAAGCCATAAAACCTAAATTGATGGCGCTCTTCATCGGGGTTTGTACTGCAGGGATAATAATAGTAGGATATTTTTTCAATGCAATTGCATCATTAATAATTTAAAAGGAGAGATTTATTATGGCACTGTTTGGAAAGAAAAACAAAGAGGCAAAAACAACATCTTGCTGCTGCTGCGGTAATTGCGATGCAGAGAGCATGGCAAAGGCAGAAACTGCAAAGGCTGAAGGCGCAAGCGTCAAGGTTCTCGGCACTGGATGTACCAAGTGCAATGCACTGGAAACAGCGACAAAAGCCGCATTGGAGCAGCTCGGAATGGATACGACCATTGACCATGTAACCGATTTTTCCCAGATTGCAGCCTACGGAGTAATGACAACGCCCGCCTTGGTGGTAGATGGAAAAGTAGTTTCTTATGGCAAGGTTCTCAAAACTGATGAGGTTGTAAAGCTTTTGCAAAAGGTCAGAGGGTGAAATAAGCATTATACGGCAATAGCCTCTGTTGCGCAATTAGCACATCAGCCTTACATAAATCATATAATATTGTGAATCTTCAAAAGGAGTGAACACAATATGTATAACTATTATAGCATGCCCCAATGCCCCTACTTTGCAAATCCACAGTTTTTTCAACCTAATATGGATTATTATCCCAAGCAAATCAAAGCAGGTTTCCCTATTCAGTTAAAAGACTACGGACCTAAACCGTTTGCAGTGGACATTGAGGCTGCCACAAAGCAGAATACCACATACCGTACCGCTCTGTGGACAGGGAAGCATCTGCAGCTTACGCTGATGAGCATTAATGTCGGGGGTGACATCGGTCTGGAAGTTCACCACGGCCTGGATCAATTTATACGCATCGAGGAAGGTCAGGGACTTGTTCAAATGGGAGACAGTAAGGACAGGTTGGATTTTCAGGCACATGTCCGAGATGGCTTTATTTTTATCATACCCGCCGGTAAATGGCATAACCTGATCAATACTGGCTGTAAGCCAATAAAGCTATATTCCATCTACGCACCGCCCCAGCATCCGCATGGTACAGTCCATCAGACAAAACAGGAGGCCGAGGCGGCAGAAAAGATGCATTAACTGGCATAAGTAACAGCATACTGGCATGTGCCCAGCAGGAACATCTGCGCAGGATGTCATTGTTATGATTGTCCTATTTCCTTTATAATTGCTATAACATTTGGTATTATTAATATAATACAGTCTGCATGCTGAAGGAGAGACACTTTTATGAATGTTGAATTATCGGATGTAATCTTTGCTTTTTTATTAACATTATTTGCCGGATTATCTACGGGAATTGGCAGCGCTCTTGCTTTACTTACTAAAAGGACAAGCACCAGATTCCTTTCTGTAGCTTTGGGCTTCTCAGCCGGCGTTATGCTTTATGTATCCTTTACTGATATTCTCGTGAAGGCCAATGAATCCTTATCAGCTGCTCTTGGGGCTAAGGCAGGGGCGTGGGCTGCTGCAGGAGGATTCTTTTTAGGGATATTATTTATTGCAATAATTGATAAAGTGATACCTGAAACGGAGAATCCCCATGAAGTACATACGGTAGAAGAAATGGATGGCAAGAGCGAAGAGCATAAGTCAAAACTCATGCGTATGGGCTTGTTTACTGCATTGGCTTTAGCAATCCATAACTTCCCTGAAGGAATGGCGACCTTTATGGCGGCCTTGCGTGACCCCGTAATGGGTATTTCAATTGCCGTTGCCATAGCTATTCATAACATACCGGAAGGCATAGCAGTCGCAGTACCGGTATTCTACGCTACGGGAAGTAAAAAGAAAGCGTTTAGATTATCCTTTCTATCAGGCCTTGCAGAGCCCCTCGGTGCCATGGCAGGATTTTTGATATTATATAGATTCCTTAGTGATACTATGTTTGGACTTGTTTTTGCTTTTGTGGCAGGGATTATGGTTTATATTAGCCTTGATGAGCTATTACCGGCTGCCAAGGAGTATGGTGAGCATCATCTATCCATATATGGGCTGGTTGCCGGTATGGCAGTCATGGCCTTAAGTATCCTGCTGCTTATGTAGTTTATCGCACTTCTTTCAAGCAAGGCTTTTGCGATGTTACCTTAATATAATTTAGCCACACAATATATAGTGATATGCTTTCATACATACCTGCAATATATTGTGCTGCGGAACAAAAAATATGTTACATCGTAAATGCCCTTTTCAAACGAGGCTTGTAAACCTATAGAATAAATATTATAATATTTATTGCTAGAAGGCATATCTGTATTTAAAACCCGGTAGTTAAAAAATGTTATCAATAATTAAGAAGTCAAGCATGAGGAAGTTATAAAAGAAGCTAAATTTGAAGAAGAACATATCATATTTATTTGTGAAAGGATTGCTATTATGAAAAAGGCTCTAGGCTTACTGATTGCTTTGTCCGTGGTTGTTGCCTGCTTTGCCGGCTGCGGTGCTAAAAACGGTTCAAAAAAAGAAAGAGAAATTTCCGCGCCGACTTCCTCCAATTCTTCAGACCAAGGGAAAACTGGAGAGTCAAATTCCGGTCAGGATATCACAGCTGATGTACCTGTTCTTGATGAAGGGACGATATCATCCCTTGATGAAATCAAACAGAAGCTACTTGCTTTAGGTTATGAGATTTCTGAGATGGAAGAGTTTCAAACGGAATTTGCGCAAAAGCTTGTGGCCGGGTTCAATTTTTCGAAGAACGACAAGAGCAGCCTTATAATGGAATTTACCAGTCCAAATGATGCGCAAGCCTATGCTGACATGGTAAACGAGGCCGGTTACAATGTTTCGATTGTCAATGGCCGATTTTTGACCTTCGTGGAGGCTACGAAGGGAGTTGTTACTGATGCACAGCTGCAGGCGGAGCTTGAGGCACTTATGGATGCTAAAGCTCAGGTTCAGGAGCAATGGTCCGACACGGGGATTGT
>CAZQCL010000144.1:0-4849 GCA_964592435.1 uncultured Oscillospiraceae bacterium | reverse complement strand
TACACCCGGAGGAAACCAAAAAAGGCAGTGAAATATACACGATGTACATTTCAGGCGCGCCTGAGTCCATGGGCTGGTCGTGAAGCTTCGCTCTAATGTATATTGTAAAGGTAATTCGTGCTAAAGCACTCAATATACTATCTGCTCGCCTATGCAACCTAGATGGCGAATAAGCGCCGACTGCCCCACAAGTTTTTCGCTGCTATGGTGTATAGAAGTTTTTTCTCAACAGCCATTTGCGTAGCATATCCGGCTGAAATCGAGAGGGGCTCGACGCCCCCGAGATTTCCTTAGTATCCTAACAGACACCACGTCGCTTGAGTGGTGCCTTTCGCCGATTTTGGGCGGTCAAAATCGGTAGTAAGAATGAGTAAGTTTCAATTTCCATAGCTTTTTATTGGAAAAATGATTACATCGCAAAAAGCATTACAAATACCGGTATTTACAATGCCCGGTAAAAACGATATGATACTGTAAAGAGGCTTCCGGCGCAATTATCGAGGGTAAAGGGTATCTAGCCTTTACAGAATTCCCTGAAGGTTCAAAGGCCGTAATCCAGACATTAAATAGCATAATTAGCATAAAAGGAGAACTTATAATGGCTTATTATCTCAAATACGGCGACCGGGAATTCAGGGTAAATCTCCCGGACGATCAAATAAAACTGGTGTTGGAACCAAACCCTGTGGAGCTTCCCAGGGGTACGCCCAGCCAGCTCATTGAAAGTGCTCTGGACAACCCTATCGGAACAGACCGAATAGAGGATATTGTGAAGCCAGGGGAAAAAATTTGCATAATTATCAGCGATAGTACACGCAGCTGGCAGAATCCCGGTATGATAGCCGGTGTCCTCCTGGATAGATTGGGCAAAATCGGAATCAGGGATGAAGATATAATTATAATAAGTGCCCGCGGAACCCATCGTGCACAGTCCGATGACGAGCTTCGCACCCTCGTTACAGATAAAATATACGATCGCGTTAAAGTAGTCGACCATAATAGCACTGATGAAGACAAGCTGACCTATATGGGCACAACAAGCCGCGGAACGCCGGTGAAGCTTAATTCAATTGCCACGAACAGCGATCGGGTAATCCTGATTGGCGCAGTGCTCCACCATTTTCTTGCCGGTTTCAGCGGAGGACGCAAGAGCGTAATACCGGGTATTGCAGCCAGGGAAACAGTGCAAGCTAACCACTCGCTATCTTTGAATATGGGACTTGGAAGCGGCGGCAATCCCCTCGTAAAAAGCGGCAGCCTGGAAGAAAATCCTCTGCAGCTTGATATGCTGGAAGGTGCCTTAATGCTAAATCCCTGCTTTATTATTAATGTGGTAGTAGATGATAATTACAAAACCCTTAAGGCTTTTGCCGGTGATATGGAAAAGGCTCATTTAGAAGCGTGCCGGCTGGTTGATAAGATGAACAGCGTTACAATTATCCGCCGCTATCCTGTAGTTATCGCGTCGGCAGGCGGATATCCCAAGGATATGAATGTATACCAGCCCTTGAAAACACTATGCCATATGCTGGAGTGCATTGAGCCTGGCGGGATTATGATAATGCTCTCTGAGAGCCGGGAGGGCTTTGGCTCTCCTGAAACCGAAAAGCAGATCACAGGCTATGACAATATGCTCGACAGAGAAAAGGCTCTGCGTGAAAGCTACTCTATCGGAGCCCATACCGGCTATCTTTATGCTGACACTGCTGAGAAATACACTTTTATTTATGTTACTGATTTTAGAGCAGAGAGTTTTGCTAAGACAAAGATGCATATTGTTCGAAGTCTTGATGAAGCACTGAAGCTGGCGGCTGAGCTATGCGGCGACAAGCTTAAAGAAGATGTGTTGCTTATGCCCAATGGGTCAGTTACACTTCCGAAACTGTAGAAAGATTGAACCGAAGGACCAAACAAGAATGACAGAACAATACAAGAAAAAAACGAAAGAGAGAGAGCATGGAAGCAGACAAGCTAACCGAACTTCGGCAGCACTATGAACAGTTCAAAAGCCGCGGCCTCAAACTTGATATGTCCCGTGGGAAGCCTGAAAAAGCACAGCTGGATCTTTCGGTGCCAATGTTGCACATGGAGGATAGCTTTATCAGCGAGGACGGCATTGACGTACGTAATTACGGCGACACCACCGGTATTCCGGAGGCAAAGCGCCTGTTTGGTCAACTGCTTGGCATCCCGCCGGAACAAATCATTGTCGGAGGCAATTCAAGCATAAATCTCATTCATGATGCCCTTACTCGTGCGCTCCTATGTGGCCCTATGGAGGTCGATACCCCCTGGGCGAAGCTTCCCCGGGTTAAATTCATATGCCCGGTACCCGGATATGACTGGCACTTTCATATGTGCGAAACTCTGGGCATACAGATGCTGCCCGTGCAGCTTACATCAGACGGTCCAGATATGGATGAGCTGGAACAGCTTGTGCTGGATCCTGAAGTGAAGGGGCTCATATGCAATCCCATGTATAGTAACCCTTCAGGTATAACATATAGTGACGAAACGGTGGATCGACTTGCGGCTATGGAAACCGCAGCATCTGATTTTCGAATTATATGGGACAATGCATACTTAGTGCATCATCTGTATGAAAATGACCGAGATAGCCTGAAAAATATATATGACACCTGCGTCGAGAGCGGGAACCCCGATAGGGTGCTCATGTTTAGCTCCACATCGAAGATTACATTTGCAGGAGGCGGCATATCCGCCATGGGCGCAAGCCCTGCCAACATTGCCCGCCAGGCGGCTCTGCTCACATATCAGCTTGTTTGCTACGACAAGCTGAACCAGCTGCGCCACACAAATTTCCTGCCCGACAAAGCTGCAGTGGAGGAACATATGGCTAAGCACGCCACCATTATACGTCCCAAGTTCGAATATGTGCTGGGAGTGCTTGAAAGAGAGCTTTCCGGTATCGGAAGCTGGAGCCGTCCTAAAGGAGGATATTTCATTTGCTATTATGCACCGGACGGATCCGCTCGGCGAATCGTTGACCTTTGTCGGGAAGCAGGCGTAACATTGACCCCTGCCGGATCCCCCTATCCAGACGGAATAGACCCAAGGGACAGCACCATCCGTATTGCGCCCACGCTGCCGCCCCTTTCAGAGCTTAAGCTGGTTATGGAGCTCTTCCCTCTGGCAGTCAAAATTGCCGCAGCTGAAGCTAAGCTTAAATAAAAACGCCAAAGCCGAATCTAGGTATAGCTAAACATGCCGCAGCCGAAGCCGGAGCAATTTAGACCAGGATCCTGAAGCTACACAAAGTTAAATCACAATATAATCAGTTGTTTTTCTCCTGGAAATAGCGATCAAGGAATTGCTTCGTGCGCTCCTCTTTTGGCTTGCTTATAACCTGCTCCGGTGACCCGTATTCAACGATAACTCCCTCATCGATGAACAGCACATTATCTGAAATGTGTCTGGCAAAGGACATCTCATGAGTAACTATCACCATTGTGGTTTTTCTATCTGCAAGCTCTCGAATAACTCGAAGCACCTCGCCTGTAAGCTCCGGGTCAAGAGCCGAGGTCGGTTCATCAAAGCACAAAATATCGGGCTTCAGGGCAAGAGCTCGGGCTATAGCCACACGCTGCTGCTGACCGCCTGAGAGCTGATGTGGATAACTATCAAGCTTATCTGATAGGCCTACACTGTCGAGAATCGACTTTGCATTTTGTATTATTTCATCACTTATCCTATTTTTTTCAGTCTTATAGTCAGCGCGCTCCTTAGCAAGCAGCATCCCTGCAAGAGTAACATTCTGCACAACCGTGTACTGTGGAAAAAGATTGAAGGACTGAAAAACCAGTCCGAAGTGCAGACGTTTATCCCGTAGCTCCTTCTCGGCAAGTGATTCCCGGTCAGCGGCATTAAATATTACCTTTTCATTTACGGTGATAGTGCCGGCATCCGGTATCTCAAGAAAGTTAAGACACCGCAGCAGTGTAGTCTTTCCGCTGCCTGATGATCCAATAATGGAAAGAGTTTCACCCTTCTCCACACTGAAGCTTATATCCTTGATGACTTCAAGACTTTCAAAGCTTTTATTTAAATTTTTAACTTCAAGTACTGGCATCATTAACCTCCTACGCTTTGAAATAATCCAGCTTGCGTTCCAGCTTGCCCAGAAGCAGTGTCAGTATACCATTGAAAACCAGGAAAAACAGACCGGTAGAGAACAAAGGCCAAATAAGGCCTTGCTTAGTAAACCGCTCGGCGGTCATAATAATCTCTGTAAGTCCAATCACCCGCGCCAGCGAGGTGTCCTTTGTCAGTGTAATGATTTCATTGCTCATGGGAGGAACGATTCTTTTGATTACCTGCAAGAGAATAACCTTAAAAAACACTTGGGACTTAGTCATCCCTAGGACTGCACCCGCCTCATACTGTCCCTTTGATATGCTTTCTATACCGCCTCTGTATATTTCAGAGAAATATGCTGCATAGTTGACGACAAAAGCGATTAGTGCGGCTGTCATCCTGGACTTCATCGGCACACCGAACAAAAGTCCGGGTGCGTATAATACAACAAAAAGCTGCAGCATCAGCGGGGTACCACGAATGACCCACACAAAGGTTTTGACAAACCACCTTATCGGTCTAAATTTCGACATAGAGCCAAAGGTTATCACTAGTCCCAGCGGCACCGACATAAGCAACGTAAGGACGAATAGCTCCGCGTTGAGCCAGAATCCCTCCAAAAGGGACATAATGTAGTTCATACCGTTCCTCCCCCGAATAATAAAGAAGTCTCCATAAGAATCGCGAAGACCCCGATGAAGAACTTCCTTGTTATTTTAGTACAGTAATTATTTAAGAAGAGCATCTTCCAGCC
>CAZQCL010000143.1:0-4890 GCA_964592435.1 uncultured Oscillospiraceae bacterium | reverse complement strand
CCGAATGTCTATGGGTTTGGGCATAATCCACTGTATTCTGATGTGATTAGTGCGATAATAGATGATAGGGAACCATACGTCACCGCAGAGGATGGAAGAAGAGCACTAGAACTGGTGCTCGCGATATATAAATCGGCGGCTGAAGGCATAAGCATCACCTTCCCGCTCAACCATTGCGGAACGTTGGATTTTAAAGGCAGGTTTGGAAAATGAGTTATTTTGTGCACGAGAGCAGTTTCATAGATGAAAATGTAATCATAGGTGGGGGGACCAGAATTTGGCATTTTACCCATGTGCAGAAGGGTGCGCGGATTGGAGAGAAATGCTCTATTGGCCAGAACGTGAATATTTCTAACAATGTTAAAATCGGAAATGGAGTAAAAATTCAAAATAATGTATCTGTATATGAGGGGGTTGAATTGGAGGATTACGTATTTTGCGGCCCTTCAATGGTTTTTACTAATGATTTGACTCCCAGGAGCAAGTATCCCAAAGGAACGGAGGGGTATAAGAAAACTTTGGTCAGGTATGGGGCATCAATAGGAGCGAATGCTACAATTGTCTGCGGCAATACAATTGGACGGTGGGCAATGATAGCTTCCGGAGCAGTGGTTACAAAGGACGTTCTTGATCATGCGCTTATGATGGGGGTTCCTGCAAGGCAGGCAGGCTGGGTCTGTGAATGTGGGAATATTTTTAGAGAAGACTTAAGCTGCGAAAAATGTGGAAGAGAATATGAGCTTGTTGATGACCGAATCCGGGAGAAATTGAAATAATGATTTATCCGTTACTGGGAGGGGTCTAGATGGAATTCAGAGACTTGAAGGCACAGTATAAGAGGCATAAGAGTGAGATTGATCCTGCCATACAGGAGGTTTTGCGGGGTACTCACTTTATTGGCGGAAAGGAAGTAAAAACCCTTGAAAACAGGCTTTCGGAGTATGTTGGCGTAAAGCATTGCATCTCCTGTGCAAATGGTACAGAAGCAATGACACTGATAATGATGGCCTGGGGGATCAAAGAGGGCGATGCAGTGTTCGTCCCGGACTTTACCTTCTTTTCAACCGCTGAGGTTGTAGCCTTCAGAGGTGCAAGGCCTGTATTTGTCGATGTGGATAGAAACACCTTCAATATTGATACCCTTAAGCTGGAAAAAGCTGTTTTGAAGGTTTTGGAGGAAGGCAAATTAGTGCCTAGGGCAATAATTCCCGTCGATTTATTCGGCTTGCCCGCAGATCACTACGAAATCGCAAGAATTGCTCAGAAGTATGATCTATTGATATTGGAGGATGGTGCTCAGGGTTTTGGCGGTAGCATCAATGGAAGAAAGGCATGTAGCTTTGGGCATGCGGCTACAACCTCATTTTTTCCGGCAAAGCCGCTTGGATGCTATGGAGATGGAGGGGCAATTTTCACCGATGATGATGATCTTAGTGAATTACTTAATTCATATAAGGTTCACGGTAAGGGAAGCAATAAATATGATAATGTGAGAATTGGAGTAAATTCCAGGCTTGACACGATACAGGCGGCGATCCTGAATGTGAAGCTGACAGCTTTTATTGAGCATGAGCTGGAGGATGTGAACAGGATATATGAGCTGTACAACAGGGGGCTGGATGGAATGGTAGCTACGCCGAAAATTCCCGAAGGCTATGTGTCAAGTTTTGCACAATATACTATCAGGTTAAAGAGCAAGGAGCAACGGGATGGGGTACAAGTAGAATTAAAGGAGAAAGGCATCCCAAGCATGGTTTATTATGTGAAGCCCATGCATAGGCAGGAGGCATTTTCAGAGCTGGCGTACACAGATGAGGATTTTGATGTAACAAATAAGCTGTGTGATACGGTGCTATCCTTGCCCATGCATCCTTATTTGAGTGAAGAGGATGTTCGAAAGGTAGTGGGTGTATTAGAAGGGATAATGGGGTAGAAAGTGTATTTGAGTTTTCTATGCGGCATATTTATTGAGAGTTATTATTTTGGAAAAGGGGTCTAATATGGAGATTAAGAAATATATCGACCTTATCAGGAAGTGGTTATGGCTGGTGATTGCGCTTCCTGTCGCCGTTGGCGCCGTAACGGCATACTTGAATTTCTATGTGTTCGTGCCGACATATGAGGCTTCCACCACAATGCTTATTACCGGGTTATCCACTACCGACGTAGTTGAGGGGGCTGCTACCGCCGCTGCAACTATGAGTTATGAGGATATTATTGCCGGGCAGTCCCTTATCAGCGAGTACTCGGCTATTATCAGCAGCAACCGTGTGACCGGTGCAGTGGTGAAGGAGCTTAATGATCCGGATATTAATGAGGATGTTCTGCGCGGAATGATTTCCATTAACTCGGTAAATGACACGAGGATTATTAGGATATCCATAGTCGATCCTGATCCTATCGAAGCAGCGAAAATAGCGAACGTTGTAGCAGATGTTTTCTCTGACGAGATTGTAAGCCTGTATAAGATTGAAAATGTAGATATTATTGATACGGCGGAGGTACCTGAACTTCCATTCTCCCCTAAAAAGGCGAGAAATGTTGTTTTATCTGTCTTTGCGGCATTTATTTTCTCTATAGGTATTATGTTGCTGCTTGAGTTTCTGAATACAAAGATTAAAACTTCGGAGGACGTGGAATCACGCCTTGGGCTCAGCGTCTTGGGCAGGATACCGATAAATGCGACGAATAAGGGGAGAGGCAAATGAATGAAATAGTGAATCTCAAAAACAGCGTTAGCGGATCAGTTGAAGAGGCGTTCAGAACGCTCAGAACTAATATTCAGTTTTGTGGTGCTGATAAGCCTGTAAAAACAATTTGCATAACCAGCTGTATTCCTAATGAAGGCAAAACCATGACGGCTATAAATCTAGCAATCTCCATCGCCAGTGCAGACAAGACCGTAATATATATAGATGCGGACATGAGAAAGCCAAGGCATTATAAGTTGATTAATGCAAGCTTCAATACCGGGCTGTCCAACTATCTTTCGGGCATGTCTGAGGTTGAGTGCATCATTAGTGAAACAAACATCAGCAATCTCCAGCTGATTCTGTCCGGTCCAAAACCGCCTAACCCTGCTGAATTGCTCGGGACATCCAGATTTAATGTGTTATTGACCATGCTTAAGGAAACCTATGACTGTGTTATTGTGGACACCCCTCCTCTGGGAAGCATAATTGATGCTGCTCTTGTCGCCGCTGTAACCGATGGGACGATTATGCTGATAGAGTACAATACTATAGATTATAATAAAGCGCTAAAGACCAAGGAGCAGCTGGAAAAGGTTAATGCAAGGATTTTAGGCATCGTGCTCAATAAAGTCCCCAGAAAAGAGTTTAAGGATTACTATTATTACGATTCTAGCTACCATCAAAAACAGTATTCGCGGAAAAAAGAGAAGGTAAAGGATTAGGGCAGAAATCTGTAAAATTCATCTTTTGAAAGGTTTTTTATGAAAAAAGCTGCTATTATCGGGACAATGATCCTGACATCGGTTTCGGTATTATTCAGGGGGCTTTATTTCAGCTATGATACATATGGGTTTCTAGCCGCACTTGCCTTGCTGTCAGCTGTATATTTCCTGATTAAGATGGCTCGTAAGGAGCCTGTCCGCATTAACAAGCTCTTTATATCCCTTAATGTTCTGCTGATTGCAGCTGTGCTCTTGAGCTTTGTGAGGGCAGTAAATCCAAGGGAGAATCTGGAGCAGCTGTTTTTGTGTGTGGAGCTGCTCATACTGTTTATTGCGCTATATGACTACTTTTACGACAAAAAGCGGCAATTCATGCAGTGCATTATGGTACCGGCAGTGGCGGTGGGATTCATTGCTGCAGTAGCCGGGTTGATGTCCCTTACGGGAAGATTCAGCATATGGCAGGTTTTTGCTGAAGGCTACAGGGTTGGCTCCACTTTTCAATATGCCAATACGGCAGCTGTCTATTTTTTGATATGCGGCATTTTTGCCATAACGATTATAAATGCATCAAAGAACATTCTTGCTAGAACGCTTTTGGTGGGGGCTGGGAATATCATTCTATTCGCATTTTTTATGACCGGCTCAAGGGGGGGCTATATTGCGGCAGTGCTCCTTTTGGCGCTGCTTTTGCTTCAGCCGAAGGGCTGCAGGGTCGGCGGCGTGGTTACATTTTTTTGCATGCTTGTACCCGGCTTTATCGTGATGAGGAGCTTTAATGTAAGCACGGCTGCCCATGACAATTTTAATGCTGCAAAATGGATGGCCATTTCCTTTGCCATATCGGCTATTTCCTGGCTGCTGTTGCATTTGCTTAAAAAGCTTATAACGAGAGGCAAGCAGCTTACCATGCCAAAGGGCTCAGGGCTGGTATTTGCAGCAGTGGCAGTGGCTGCCCTTATCCTGGCCATTGTTTTCAGGGACAGAGTAATTTCAGTTATGCCAGCTGCGATTGTGAACAGGGTGGCCAGTCTTTTTAGGTCGGGCTTCAAGGAGAAGAATGTATTATATAGGTTGATATTTGACAAGGATGCTTTGAAGCTGATTGCAGGCAATTGGGTCTTCGGCTTTGGTGCCGGGGGCTGGAAGGCCATGTACCAGAGCGTTCAGGAGTTTTTTTATACGGCGAAGACAGTTCACAATCATTATCTTCAGGTCTTTGTGGAAAATGGGATACTGGGATTTTTGTCATTTACGGCTCTGGTGCTCTTATCCGGTGTTGGCGCGATTTTTTCCTGGCTGAGGGCAAGGGATAGCCGGTTGAAGGTTTATGGAGCCGGACTGCTTTGCGGATTTTTGGCGCTGGCGGGACATGCGGCTGTTGATTTTGATCTGACCTATATCTCCTTAATGCTTCTGTTCTGGGTCATGTTTGCCGCCTCGGCGGTCAGCTTGCCTGAGGGAGAAGGTGAAAG
>CAZQCL010000142.1:0-4890 GCA_964592435.1 uncultured Oscillospiraceae bacterium | reverse complement strand
GTTGTACCACACAGGAAATATTCTGTTTTGTCCATGAAGGGAAGACATGTCTTTTTTAAATGTTGTAAAAAAATGAGAAGGAATTTAGATAAATTTGTCGAAATATGATAAAGAGTACTTTTTACTAAAGAAAAAGCCTTGGAGGATAAAATGCGCAAAGTAAACTTAGATTCACTGCAGATTGGCGCAAAGCTTGCCCGTACGATATTTAATTCCGATGGAGGGGTACTACTATCAAAGGGTATTGAGTTAAGAGAGTGTTATGTGATGAAGCTAAGGCAATATGGCATTAATGAAATTTATCTGGAGGATGATATTTCTGCAGGTATAGAACCTGAAGACGTTATTAAAGAAGAAACACGTAATGAAGCAGTAAGTCTTGTTAAAAAGACGATGACCAATTATCAGTTTTCACCTACATTGGATGTAACAGAAGTGAAATTAGTGGTAAATCAAATATTAGACGAACTGCTAAATATAGATGATATTCTTTATAATCTTTCAGAAATAAAATCCGTAGATGACTATACTTTTGAGCATTCGGTGAATGTATGCATTCTGTCGCTCATTACAGGGATTGCTTTGGGCTTTAACATTCAGAGGCTGAGGGAGCTCGGAGTCGGAGCTATGATGCATGATATAGGCAAGCTGTGCGTTCCGAGAGAGATACTGAAAAAGCCATCACAGCTCACGGTTGAAGAGTTCGAGGAAATAAAAAAACATACTGTTCTCGGTTATGAATTATTGAAAAAAAGCAATCAGGTCAACCTGGTTTCTTCTTATATAGCCTTCGGACATCATGAAAGATTTGATGGAAGCGGTTACCCTCTTCAGCTAAAAGGGGATAATATTCAGATGTGTGCGAGGATTGTGGCAATTGCCGATGTTTATGATGCCCTGACATCTGATCGAGTCTACAGAAAGAAGCTTAAGCCCAACGAGGTTTATGAATATATTACGACTCTTGGAGTCAATCATTTTGACCCAGCTGTTATTGAAAGCTTTGTTAAATATGTTTCTATTTATCCGGTTGGAACAGGTGTCCTGCTTAATACCAAGGAACGGGGCATCGTGGTGCGTGACAATAGAGTTGCTCCCACCAGACCTGTTGTACGGATCATCTACAATGACAGAATGCAAAAGCAGTCTATCTATAGGGAAATTGACCTTTCTTTGTACACCAATATTTTCATTGTCGACGGTTGTGAGGTATAATAGGATAGGAGTCTGAACCGTCCCCAAAAGAAACTTCTGGCGATTGGAGGATTGACTTATGGACAGATTGCCTGGGACAGCACCTGACTTTGTTCATCTGCATGTTCATACTGAATATAGCCTGCTGGACGGTGCAAACAGAATACAGCCCCTGGTAGAGCGCACGGCGCAGCTGGGGATGAAAAGCGTTGCCATTACAGACCATGGTGTCATGTATGGTGTC
The DNA here is from genome assembly GCA_964592435.1 of uncultured Oscillospiraceae bacterium. Lineage (GTDB taxonomy): Bacteria > Bacillota > Clostridia > Acetivibrionales > DTU013 > JAAYBT01. The sequence goes on along the minus strand of CAZQCL010000142.1, from coordinate 3,452 downwards.
ATAGATTTTTACAAGGCAGCCTTGAAGCAGGGCATAAAACCGATTTTGGGCTGTGAGGTTTATACGGCAAAACGTTCGCGATTTGACAAGCAACCCGGTGCTGATGCCGACCAGGGTCATCTTGTATTGCTTGCCAGGGACAATGAGGGCTACAAAAACCTTATGAAAATCGTATCTATCGGTTTTCTGGAAGGCTTCTATTATAAACCCAGAATTGATATTGATGTACTCAGACAGTATTCCAAAGGAATAACGGCACTGAGCGCATGCCTGTCCGGTGATGTGCCCTCCGCTATATTGGAAGGTGACTATAAAAAGGCCAAAAAAAGAGCACTGACCCTTAATGACATATTCGGACAGGACAATTTTTACCTTGAGCTACAGAGCAACGGGATAGAAGAACAGAATCTGGTTAACCAAAACCTCATTAAGCTATCAAGAGAAACAGGGATTCCGCTTGTCGCCACAAATGATGTTCATTACTTAAGGCGTGAGGACGCGAAGGCTCATGAGGTCTTGCTTTGCATTCAGACAGGTAAGAAAATTACCGATGAGGATCGGATGCAATTTAACTCCGATGACTTTTATATCAAAACGCCGGAAGAAATGGCTAGAGTCTTTAAAAACATACCTGAGGCGCTGGAAAATACAGTTAAAATAGCAGATAGCTGCAATGTGGAGATCGAGTTCAATGAGTTGCATCTGCCTGAATTTGAAGTACCTGAAGGCCGGGAGCCCTTTGAATACCTTTCTTGCCTTTGCTACGAGGGTCTTGCGCGCCTATATGGTGATCATGCGGCAAATCCGAAGTATACACAGAGGCTGGAGTATGAGCTGCGGATTATCGAGCAAATGGGATATGTAGATTATTTCTTGATAGTGTGGGACTTTATCAGATATGCCAGGGAAAAAGGAATCATGGTAGGCCCCGGCAGAGGCTCAGCCGCCGGAAGCTTAACCGCTTATTGTCTTAACATTACCAGCGTAGATCCGCTAAAATATAATTTACTTTTCGAAAGATTTCTAAACCCTGAAAGGATTTCCATGCCGGATATCGATATCGACTTCTGCTATGAAAGGAGGCAGGAGGTCATTGATTATGTGGTGCGCAAATACGGCGAGGATAGGGTCGCACAGATTATCACCTTTGGAACCATGGCGGCAAGAGGTGCAATCAGGGATGTAGGCAGAGCCTTGGATATACCTTACGGAGATGTGGATAGAATAGCGAAAATGATTCCCTTCCAAATTGGCATGAATATCGAAAAAGCACTTGAGATAAATCCAGAGCTGAGAATGAGATATGAAGAGGATGAGAAAATCAAGGAACTCATTGACATGGCACGTTTGATGGAAGGTATGCCCAGACATGCCAGTACTCACGCAGCCGGAGTGGTGATTTCAAAGGATCCTATTACGGAATATGTGCCGCTGCAAAAAAACGATGATAGTGTTACAACCCAGTTCCCGATGGGACTTCTGGAAGAGCTGGGCTTGCTTAAAATGGACTTTTTGGGGCTGCGGACCCTGACTGTGATCAGAGATGCCCTGGGGCTGGTTTTCAAAAATCATGGTATCAGCATAAATATCGAAGAGCTGAACATGGAGGATTCCAACGTTTATAAACTGATAGGAGAAGGGAAGACCGCCGGGGTGTTCCAGCTTGAAAGCGCAGGGATGACACAGTTTATGAAGGAGCTGCAGCCCGCAACGCTGGAGGATATTATTGCGGGTATTTCGCTGTACAGACCCGGGCCGATGGATTCTATACCCAAGTACATAAGGAACAAGAACAATCCCGCGCAGATTACATATGAACATCCGCTTTTGGAAGGTATTCTGAATGTTACATACGGCTGTATTGTGTATCAGGAACAGGTCATGCAGATAGTCAGAGACCTGGGCGGCTATTCATATGGGCGTTCCGACCTTGTAAGACGAGCCATGTCCAAAAAAAAGCATGATGTAATGCAAAAGGAAAGGGAGAATTTTGTACATGGCATTGTTGACGGGGATGGAAATATTATCCTCGTGGGAGCAGTCAGAAACGGCGTTGATGAAAAAACAGCAAACCACATCTTTGATGAGATGATAGATTTTGCCAGCTATGCATTTAATAAGTCCCATGCCGCAGCGTATGCCGTTGTAGCATATCAGACTGCCTGGCTCAAGTATTACTACCCAATTGAGTTTATGGCGGCTACCCTGAACAGCTTCTTGGGCTCCGGTGAAAAGGTGTCCCGCTATGTTCACGAATGCAAGCAAATGGGTATTGATGTATTGCCGCCCGATGTAAATGAAAGCGATGTTAAGTTCACAGTAGTGAACGGGAAAATCAGATTTGGCATGGCGGCTGTTAAAAATGTTGGAGAAGGTGCCGTGGCAGAGCTGATAAGGGAGCGAGATGAAAAAGGATCCTTTAAAAGCTTTGGCGATTTTTGCGAGCGAATCGGCAGTAAGGATTTTAACAAAAGATGTGTGGAGAGCTTGATAAAATGCGGCGCATTTGACTCCTTTGGCGTATATAGGTCAAAGATGATGGCTGTATATGAAAAGCTGCTGGATGGGGCACAGCAGAGCAACAAGAGTAAGGTGGAGGGACAGCTTTCTCTTTTTGAAATACCGGGCGAGGCCAAGTCCATGAAGCTGGAGGTAGACTATCCCGAGCTCAAGGAATTTGCGCCTAAAATGCTGCTGTCAATGGAAAAGGAGATGCTGGGGCTGTATGTGTCGGGACATCCGTTGCAGGAATATGAGAATGAAATACTTGAGCAGACGACCATTAATAGTTCTGATTTTAGCGAAGCTGACACAGAAGGGAATCAAACGGCTGTTGAAGGCATGGGGACTGTAGGTAAGAGCCTGATTGACGGTATGATGGTAACAGTTGGTGGAATTATCACAGAAAAAAAGACTAAGACTACAAGGAATAATAATTTGATGGCCTTCGTTACTTTGGAGGATCTATACGGCAGCATGGAGATTATCGTATTCCCAACTGTTTTATCCAGATATGCTGATTATCTGATTGACGAGAATGCTGTATTTGTTACCGGTCGGATTAGCATAAAGGAAGATGAGCAGCCGAAAATACTATGTGATTCTGTCCGGCCAATTAAGAAGAGGGAGCTCGGAGAGACTGTTTCTGAAGGCTTAGCTCAATATGGACCTTCGAAGCGGTCCGATAAGCTTTATATAAAGACCCAGGCCTCTGCGGACAGCAAACTGCTAAAATCAACATTATCTTTGCTCCAGTATTTCAAAGGTGATACACCGGTATGTTTTTGTGGAGCAGACCAATCGGGAAATATTACCAGATTGAAAACCCGGGAATATCGGGTAGAATTAGGAGAAACACTGCATAGGGAGCTTGTTGAGCGTTTTGGGGAAGAAAACGTGAAGATTGTATCAAAGTATCGATAAATAAAGGCTTTTAACGGCTATACAGACCA
>CAZQCL010000141.1:0-4900 GCA_964592435.1 uncultured Oscillospiraceae bacterium | reverse complement strand
AAGAAGTGAGGTTAATATATGAATTTTTCCGAAAGCTTTAAACAGGCTTTGGACAGTCTAAAATCAAATAAGCTGCGCTCATTTCTTACTATGCTTGGTATAGTGATGGGTGTGTTTTCCATTATTACAATTATGGCACTTAGCTCTGCCACGGAAAGCTATATGAATGCACAGTTTGAGAAAATAGGCGCGAACACTATCAGCATAGGCTATAAAAACATGGTAGTGGAAAAAAGGGCTTGGCTTACCTTGGAGGATATGGACTATATCAAGAAGGTCGCACCTGAAATAAAGAACATTGCTACATATATACAAAGAGCAGGAACCTTGCGTGTCGGCTCCGAAACAAAGGATGCTGTGATTCTGGGAGTATCTTCCCAGTATAAGAATTTTGACCTGATTGAGATGAAATATGGCCGCTTCATCAATGACTTTGATGTTTCAAAAAGGGTAAAATCGGTTATAGTGGATGAACTGTTTGTGAAGAAGTTTTTTAAGGAAGGGCAGGACATCGTAGGGGAAACGATTACTTTAAAAACCAGCTCAGGCAGCTCGACCAATCTTAAGGTTATTGGCGTGAAATCAAGCGGAGACAATATGTTTGAGGGCTTTATGGAAAGCGATTTGATTCCGGCTATTATATACATGCCGATTACCACTGTCCAATCCTTGTTTTACAGCGAAAGACTTGACTCAATCGCTGTTTCTTTAGTGGATAAGGATCAATTGCGCGATGTGGGGAAAAAGATTGTTAATAGCCTTGAATTAAGGCACGGCGGCGAGGATTTATATTTAGCCCAAAATTCAGCCGACATACAAAAAGCTATCGGCGACCTTCTGGACGTTGTATCCTCTATTCTACTGGCTATTGCCATCATTACACTGATTGTCGGCGGTATAGGTATTGTGAATATTCTCCTGGTTTCCGTTACAGAAAGAATTAGGGAGATTGGTATCAGAAAAGCACTGGGAGCGCAAAAAAAGGATATTGTCATGCAGTTCATAACCGAGTCTATTATTATGACGGGAATCAGTGGTATTATTGGAATTATTCTTGGCGTCATCTCCGGGGGCATTATATCGTCTATGATAAATATACCTCCTATTATAGATATTGAGGTTATTGTGCTGGCTTTCATGGGTTCTGTGGCTTTAGGCCTCATATTTGGAGTTTATCCGGCAAAACGTGCTGCGGATCTTGACCCGATAGAATCCTTGAGGTATGAGTAAGCTTTCGCCTCTACACTATCAGAATAATTCCTACGATGACAAGCCCGGCACCAATCAACCGGGCAAGCGTTATTTGCTCGCCCAGGAAAAACACGGAGCATAGGAGCGTAATTAGAGGTGAGCTCGACATTATAATAGTCACCAGTGATACATCACCTTTTTTCAGTGCCGCATAATATGCCAGGTCGCCTGCCAATGTCGCCAGCAACGCCTCTGTCCCAATCAGCCACCAGGTAGCGGCAGGTATCTTGCTGACAGCCGAAAAGTTGCCGCTGATAATCACCCAGCCGGAAACCACACTGGCTGCAAAGATAGTTCGGAGCACAAGCCCCGCCACGGGATCGATGTTTTTAAGCGCGGCTTTTGCAAAGACCGGTGCGATACCCCAGCATACCATGCCGAAGAGCGACAGGAAAACCACCATATTATTTTGACCTCCGTTTTTTTTGGCCGACATATTTTGATTATCCTTTCACAAATGACAATATGAAAATTTAATGTACAATATTACTGGAATTTATTTTGTAGTGTATTTTCAAAGACCGGTGACAAAATATTGACATGAAAAATTATAAGAGGATTATAAAAAAAATAGCTGCCTGGGCCATTAGGGCTCTGTTGTTTTGCTTGATAGTATCCATACCGTCGGTCGCCCTGGCGTCTGTGGATACATCATTGCCGACAGCATCATCAACGGGAACATCATCTGTGGCAGCCTTGCCAACTGATCCATCGCTAGTGACCTCTAAGCTCCTGTTTAGAGGCTTCCATACGGAAGGCATCATAGAAAGGGGGCTGTGTACGGATATGGTTTCCGGACCGACCAGGGGAATGCCCTGGGAAAATGATGAGGAATTCATGGAAGCACGGTCAGGAAATGATACGAATGTGATCCTTGGCGGGTATAGAACGGTTTTGCGCGATCCTCTTCCCGGAGAGGAATACAATGTACACCTGGCGGCCGGCTTACTGGCAGGCATCGTAGTGAAACAGGGTGAGGTTTTTTCACAAAACAATGCCATCGGCCCATATACTGGGGATAAGGGTTTTAAAAAAGGGCCTACCTATTTTGGTACAATGCTTACCGAAACGATAGGGGGTGGTGTTTGCAAAGTCGCTTCCACGTTGTATAATGTTGCTGTGCTTTCTAATATGGAAATATTGGAAAGACACAATCATACCATGCCCGTGCCCTATGTCCCTTATGGCCAGGACGCGACGGTGGCATATGGTATAAAGGATTTCAGGTTTAGAAATAATACGGATTCGGATATAATGATCTGGGCGAAAGGAATAGATAATACTTTGTATATAGGCTTTTACGGCAGCAGACCGGGACCAGGTATTGAATGGACTCATGAGGTGCTGGAAATAAGCAAGGCACCTGTCCTTTATAAAATCAATCCGGAATATGAACCCGGGGAGCAAAGGCTGCTTGTGGAAGGGATGGATGGTGCGCTGGTTAAATCCTGGGTTACCGTCATCAACGGCAGTAATTCACATACAAAGTTCATGGGCATCAGCAATTATAAGCCTATGCCGCATCTCGTAGAGAGAGGGCCATAGGAATGCCTGCATGTCCTGCAAAATGCCCAAATATAGAAAGCATAGGAGGGAAGGCGGGAATGGGTAGTGAGATTGGTAGTGAACAGGCAATTAAGGTATCATCCTTTAATGGAATCGATGTATATAGGATTAACACAGATAAGTTCAAGACAAGCAGCATCCATTTCTTTTTTCAGGATAATCTAACCAGGCAAAGCGTTACAAAAAATGCACTGCTCCCTGCTGTTATGAGGCGTGGCAGTGCTGCATATCCTACATTGCGTGATATATCAATGCAGCTTGAAAGACTCTATGGAGCCAGCTTCGACTGCGGAGTAACGAAAAAGGGCGAAAGCCACGTAATTCATTTTTATACGGAGTTTTTATCGGAAGACTATATCCCTGACAGGACAGACTCCTTTACATCGGGATTCGAGCTTCTTTACGATATTATAACAAGGCCTGTATTTGAAAAGGGCAGGTTTGGTGAAGTGTCTCTTAAGCAGGAGAAGGAAAACTTAAGGATGCTTATTGAAAGCAGAGTGAACGACAAGATGCAGTACAGTGTGGATAGATGCCTGGAGGAGACCTGCAGGAGTGAACCTTATGCGCTGTATGATTACGGAGTGACAGAGGATATTGATTCAATCGGCGCGGAGGAGCTGACAAATCATTACAAAACAATGCTTGCCACTTACCCCCTGCAGGTCTATCTGATAGGCAGCATAAGTGATGAACAGGTAAACATGGTGACGCAGCGCTTATCCACGATTCCCAGAAATAGTATCAAGGTAATCGGCAGCGGTTTTGCAATGAAGCATAACAGCGGATTAAGAAATGTGACTGAAAGGATGGATGTCACGCAGGGAAAGTTGTGCCTTGGTTTCAGGACAAATACCCAGCCTGACAGCAAGGCTTTTCCGGCCTTGATGATGTACAACAGTATCCTCGGGGAGGGAGTCCACTCGAAGCTATTTCAGAATGTCAGGGAGAAAGCGAGTCTGGCCTATTACTCATATTCACGGCTTGAGAGATTTAAAGGACTGATGGTAATCAGCAGCGGTATAGAGATGGGAAATAAGGAAAAGGCTCTGGATATCATCATGAAGCAAATGGATGCAATAAAAAATGGTGTCATATCGGATTATGAAATGGAAACTGCGAAAAAGAACATGGAAACAGGGATTAAGTCGCTCACGGACAGTCAGATCAGCATTGTGGATTTTTACCTGAGCCAGACTATTAGCGGTACCCAGGATAATTTTGTTGATATTATTGAAAAAGTAAAAAGGGTTACCGGGGATGAGATTATACAGGTGGCTCATCAGATTTTGCCGGATACCGTATATTTTCTGACTGCACCGGCGGGCAGCAGGGAGGAGAGTACTCAATGAATATAGATAGAATTCAATACGATAAGGTAGGAGAGGTGCTGTACCGTTATGAGCACAGCAGCGGGCTAAAAGCATTTGTAATTCCAAAGAAGGGTTATTCAAAAAAGCATGCAACCTTTGCAACCAATTACGGCTCTGTAGATAACCGTTTCATTACTCCCGGCGGGGATGCTCCGACGCTTGTTCCCGATGGGATAGCCCACTTTCTTGAGCATAAGCTTTTTGAACAAAAGGATGGAAGCGTGATGGATAAATTTGCAATCCTCGGATCAAATCCAAACGCTTATACCAGCTTCAACCAGACAGTTTATCTCTTTTCCTGTACGGACAGGTTCGATGAGAATTTTGAGCTATTGCTCGACTATGTTCAAAACCCTTATATCACACAAGAAAGTGTGGAAAAGGAAAAGGGAATCATTGGACAGGAGATCATGATGTATCAGGACAATCCCGGCTGGCGTGTATTTTTCAACCTGCTGTGCGCATACTACAGCATGCATCCCGTCAGGATTGATATAGCAGGAACATCTCAGAGCATTGCACAGATTGACACGGATACCCTGATGAAATGCTACAATACCTTTTATCACCCATCGAATATGATTATTCTTGTAGTCGGTGATGTTGACCCGGACAGTGTATTTGGCATGGTGGAGTCTCTGATTGAAAAGAAGGAGCCCAGAGATGCGATAAAAAGGATTTACCCCGATGAACCTGATTGCATAAACAAA
>CAZQCL010000140.1:3408-4902 GCA_964592435.1 uncultured Oscillospiraceae bacterium | reverse complement strand
ATATTGGTGATATGATAGGTGTTAAGGGAACAGTGTTTAGAACTAGAAGAGGGGAAATATCCATTAAGGCGACCAGCATTATTCTGTTGGCAAAGTCTCTACTGCCCTTGCCCGAAAAATGGCATGGGTTGAGGGATGTTGATTTGCGCTATAGGCAGAGATACTTAGACCTGATAATTAACCCAGACGTGAAAAAAACTTTTATCACAAGAAGCAAAATTATTAAGGAAATAAGAAGATTTCTTGATGATAGAGGATTCCTGGAGGTTGATACACCGATTTTAAGCACGATTCAAGGCGGGGCGACGGCTAAACCATTTATCACACACCACAACACTCTTGATCTGGATCTCTACCTTAGGGTAGCACCGGAGTTGTATCTGAAACGCCTTATCGTCGGTGGCTTGGAAAAGGTCTATGAGATGGGCAGAATGTTCAGAAACGAAGGTATGTCAATTAAGCACAATCCTGAGTTTACAATGATGGAGGTTTATGAGGCGTATACTGACTATAATGGTATGATGGAATTGACCGAGACACTTATCTCAACCGTGGCTGATACAGTACTGGGCACAACCAAAATAACCTACCAGGATCAGGATATCGATTTAACCCCGCCATGGGATAGGATGACAATGCATGAAGCTGTCCTCAAATACTCTGGGGTTGATTTTGATACTATCGGAAGCGATGAGGATGCTCGTAAAGCTGCAAGCGAGAAGCATCTGCATGTGGATTCCAATATGACAAAGGGTGAGGTAATGAATCTTATGTTTGAGGAAATGGCTGAAGAGCATCTGGTCCAACCAACCTTTATTATGGATTATCCTGTTGAGATATCGCCCCTGACAAAGAGAAAACCGGACAGGCCTGAGTTGACAGAGAGGTTTGAACTGTTTATAACCGGCAGGGAAATGGCTAATGCATATTCGGAGCTGAACGATCCTATTGATCAAAAAGAGAGATTTCTCAAGCAGGTCCAGAGGAGAGAGGCCGGGGATGAAGAGGCAAATATGATGGATGACGATTACATTAATGCACTGGAATATGGTCTGCCGCCTACAGGTGGATTAGGCATCGGTATTGACAGACTGATTATGCTTTTGACGGATTCATACTCTATAAGGGATATTCTGCTCTTCCCCACGATGAAGCCGAAAGATTAGTGGGACACAGTGGGATATAGGCTGGAAGCGAAAGGTGAAAGGCTAAGGACTAAGGATAGTAAATGAGTGAAGGCTGCAGTGGCAGAGGAGTGAAGCGCAGGTATGACTAAAAGGGAAGCTCGAGAAATTCTAAAGGTTACCAAGGAAGCGAGCAGGGAAGATATAGAGAGAAGGTATGCCATATACATTAAAAAGTATAGGATGGAGATTGAGCAGGCGAAAGCAGCGGCAAGGCAGAAGTTAGCCGAGGATCAGGACGTTGCCGCGCTCGCAGCCGACACAGTGCTCGCAGCCGACACAGTGCCCGCAGCCGACACAGTGCCCGCAG
>CAZQCL010000140.1:0-3308 GCA_964592435.1 uncultured Oscillospiraceae bacterium | reverse complement strand
GCCGACACAGTGCTCGCAGCCGACACAGTGCCCGCAGCCGACACAGTGCCCGCAGCCGACACAGCGCCCGCAGCCGACACAGCGCCCGCAGACCACCCAGCATCCACAGACCCTACAGCCGAGGCGACTGACACCGCCCCAACCGATGTAGCCGGACAAAGTTCTACGGCTGTACCGGATAAAGCTCAAAGATTATTGGAACACGACTTTGATCAGATTACCCAGGCATATAATGTTCTAATGGGCTATGATGCTATGGTTAAGGAAGAACCACCGAGTAAAGTAGCGCCGATACTGGAGAAAATTGGCATAGACGAAAAGAAGACTAAAAACTTCTTCTTTTATTACAAATTTCACATGCTTATTGGCATTTTACTTATAGTAGTTGCCGCATTAACAATAAGGGGATGTGTCAACAGAGTAGATCCGGACTTCAATTTAGCATTCATCGGAAGGTTTGATTACAGTAGTGCATCGGATAATCTGACCCGGAGCATTAAAGCAAATGTCCCTGAAATACTGGAACCGGGAATCGATGGAGCTTATATATCGGATGATAGTTTTGGAGAGCAGCAATATGCTATGCAGATGAAGGCTACTGTTGTAGTGGTAGCAGGAGATATCGATGTATTTATTATGGACAAGGCATGCTTCGAAAGGTATGCAAAGCAGGGAGTGTTTATGAGCCTGGATGAAATTGCGCCTCGGCTCGGGGTGAATCCAGAGGAAAATAAGGAGCTTATTGTCAGAGTCGAAGACGACTCACAGGAAGCTGAAGACGGCTCACCCGAAGCTTCAGATTCCACACAGATACCCGAGGAAAAGCATCTTTACGGTATTGATGTATCTGACAGCACTGTTATGAGGCAGTCCGGGATTATTGGAAACGAAATGATAGCTTCAATACATATTGGCTGTGAGCAGATAGACAAAGCAGAAAAGCTAATACAATTTTTTATGGAATAAATTTATTTAAAATAAGGTGAACAGGAGGGGTGTCAATGTCAAGCGAACTAATTGTGACGCAGGTAGACTCTGACCGGGAGACAAAGGTGGCGGTAAGCGGTGAAATAGACATATACACTGCCCAGCAATTCAAGAAAAGGCTATATCAAATTGTGGATAATAGCACAAAGGACATTGTCATAGACTGCAGCGACTTGAGTTATATTGACAGTACCGGTCTGGGCATATTTGTCGGCGCTTTGAAAAAAGCAAGGCTTACCGATAGGAATATCAGCCTTGAAAACATCAGAGAGAACATTAAGAAGCTTTTTAACATTACTGGCCTGGACAAGCTTTTTATAATTCGGTGAAGTAGTAAAAAAAGGAGCGGAATAAAATGGAGTCACGGGATACAATTGTTATGAAACTGCCTTGTAAGGCCGAGTATGTTAGCGTTGTAAGGCTTACCGTATCGGGAATTGCCAGTAGAATAGGTTTTGATATTGAAACTGTAGAGGATATCAAGGTTGCGGTATCGGAGGTTTGCAGCAGGATTATTAATGTGTCTGATTCATCCGACAGACAATATGAAGTTTGGTTTGATATAAGCTCGCAAAAATTGACGATTTATTTTAATTCGGATATTGAACGAATCAACTGTATATTCGGTGATGACGAGGACGGCCTTGGAGTGTCTATTATCAACGCATTCATGGATGAGGTTGAATATTGCCCCGAAGGGAAGAGTTATATTTTATCCATGGCAAAATACAATGAGGTGATTACCTGCAATGGCTTATAATCGTGAATCAACTGCATTGAAGAATTCAGATGAAAACGATACTCTTTTTGCCAGATACATAATTGACAGAGACGTTACTATCAGAAATGAGATTGTCAGCAGGTATTTGTATCTTGCAGAGATAATATCGAGGAAATTTTTAAACCGTGGTGTAGATTATGATGATATCTATCAGGTGGCTTCTGTTGCATTAATTAACGCCGTGGAGCGCTTCGACCCTGAAAAAGGATTCAAATTCGTCAGCTTTGCTACGCCAACAATTGTTGGTGAAATCAAAAGATATTTTCGTGATAAAAATGCTGCGATTAGGATACCCAGACGAATTTACGAAGCCTATCAAAAAGTGAATATTGCAAAAGAGCGGTTATCTCAGAAACTTAACAGAAATCCAAAAGCTGACGAAATTGCAGAGTATCTAGGAATCAAAACTGAAGCTGTGCTGGAGATTATTGAATCATGGAATGCATATAACATGCAATCTTTTGACCAAAATGTCTACAATGACGATGATTTAGAGCTGCACGAAACTATCGGGGACGAGGATGCCACATTTGAAAGGATTGAAAACAGAGACTTCTTGGAAAAAAGTCTCAGCAAGTTTAATGAGGTTGAGAAAAAATTTATTCATCTTCGATATTTCAATAGAAAGACCCAAAAGGAAATTGCGGAAATAATAGGTGTATCACAAATGTATATTTCACGTCTTGAACGAAAAGTTCTTGAAAGGTTTAGAAAATTGCTGGCTCAATAGGGCATTTTTGCGATGTAGTATATTTTAAGTTCTGCAGCATAATATATTGCGCAATTAAAATTATGTTAGGGTTACATCGCAAAAGCCTTAAATAGGAACAATGCTTACAAATGTATGTTCATTGTATTATATTATTTGTTTGCTAAAAATCTTTGAGGGGTAAGATACATGTATAGAAGTGTCTGATATATAAAGGATGTGGAGAGTTTGAAAAGTCTTGTTGTTTACAAGAGCCTTGTTCCAAGCAAGATAAGCAACATTAAGATAGTTGTTGAGGACCTGATTTGTAATCTTGAGCAGTGTTGTGGTGAACTTGATGATTGCACCTTATTTGAATTGAAAGTTATACTCAATGAGCTGTTGGTCAACGCAATTAGACACGGAAATATGGATGATGAAAATAAGAACGTCAAAATTGTTGCAAGTATTGTAGAGGATAGAAACCTGTTTGTTATTGTTGAGGACGAGGGGAGCGGGTATGATTATAATCATGCTTGCGATAATCTCAAACCTTTTTGTAACGGATTAGAACCGTCTGATGTATCTGATTGCTCTGAATGTGGAAGAGGCATTTTAATTGTAAAAAGGTTATGTGAAAGTGTCCAAGTTAATACGAGGGGAAATAGAACTGCCATTCTTAAAAGGATTTCAAAAGCCAGCCCGAAGACAGATTAATTATTGTAATAGTCTGTAGATTTACATAAGAAAACGGCAAAAAATAAAATAAAATTGTGGTTGACAATGTGATTACATCGTGATACTATAATTAAGCCGCTCAAAACGGCGGCACCCGAAGAAAGCCTTTGTACA
>CAZQCL010000139.1:0-5006 GCA_964592435.1 uncultured Oscillospiraceae bacterium | reverse complement strand
ACAATACAGGGATGAAGATAAGAACTGTCAGACATATCATTAAAGACGGTTTTGTAAATACATACAGGAACAAACTGATGACACTGGCTTCTGTAGTAATAGTTGTTGCATCGTTGATTATATTTGGCTTTTTCCTGTTGGTTTCATATAACCTTGAATTGAATGTCATAATGTGGCAGGAGCAGCCGCAGATGGAGGTTTTCTGCTATACGGAGCTGGATAATACACAGGTGATCAGTGTTGAGGACAGCATAAAGAACAATGACAAAATTGCCGAATATGTAAGGGTAACAAAAGAAGAGAATTTTGAGAAAGCTAAGGAAAAGCTCGGGAAGGGTTCTGACTTATTGAGGGGATATGGTGCTGACACATTTATGGAATCCTTTATTATAACGCTGAAGGATACGCAATACAGCGGAGAAGTAGTCAGTGCTCTGGAGAAGACAGCTGGAGTTGAAAAGGTCAGTTATTCACAGAATGCGATTGACGTGATTTCCCGCATTTCCTATTGGATCAAGCTTGGCTCCAGCTTTATGGTGACTGTCTTCCTGGTTGTTTCTGTGTTTATTATTTCTAATACTATAAAGCTTACTGTATTTGCAAGACGTAGGGAAATAAACATCATGAAATACATTGGTGCCACAGATTGGTTTATACGCTGGCCTTTTGTAGTAGAAGGTGTTATTATTAGTATAATCGGTGCGATTATAGCGTTTATTATTTCAGCTTATGGTTATGCTGCCTTGGAGGATAAATTCGCGCAGGACCTTTTTTTAGCTGACTCGCAACTGATGAAAATGGTTGGAATCAGCGAAGTGTGGCCGCAGTTGATTTTGTCGTACCTGGCAATAGGTGTAGTGGTTGGAGTGATTGGAAGTTTTCTCTCAATCCGCAAGCATCTTCGGGTGTAAGAAGTACAGGATATTATGAAAGCAAAGGACACAATGAAATATACCTGATAGAATTGTGTATGGAGGTTTAGCCAGTGAAGAGATTAACAATCATAACACTAATAGCTGCTTTTTTGATGACAACGCTTTTACCGGTTATTCCTGTTATGGCAGGAAGTGAATTGGATAAGGCAAAAAATCAGAAATCATCATTAGATAACCGGATCAGCGAATTAAGAAAGAAGCAGCAGCAAACATTGAAAGAGCAAACAACGCTGAAGAATGAACAAAGGCAAATTGAGAACGAGCAGGCATCTGAAACGAATGCTTATGAGGAATTGCTCGCCGAAATCAGTACTGCAGAAGAAAATCTCAGACAGACTGAAAAGGCTCTTGAGGAAGCGATTCACATTTATAATAAACAGTATGAGTTGGTTAAAGTAAGGCTTAAGGTAATGTACCAAAACTCGAGTGCAACCATTTTTGATACGCTTATGGAATCTAAGAGCGTTGTTGAGTTTTATGAACGTATACATTATATGTCTGTTGTTTCAGCAAATGATAATATGATGATAGAAGAACTGGAAAACGCAAGGCAGGACGTTGAGTATAAAAAGCAGCTCCAGCAGCAGGCAAGGGAGCTTTTGAAGCAGAAGGCCGGAGAAAAGGAGAAAAGGCTGGCTCAGCTAAAGACTTCCCGTGCAGAGGTCGAAGGAGAACTGGCAAAAACAAAAACCGAGCTTACTAAGCTGGAGAAGGAAATTGATGCCCAGATAGCAGAATCCAATAGGCTGCAAGGTGTAATCAAGAACCTTTCCTCTAAAAAGAAATATGTGGGCGGCACCATGCAATGGCCCTGTCCCAGTTCGTACAATGTTACTTCTCGCTATGGTATGAGAAAACATCCGATACTCAGAAAGTATAAAATGCATACGGGAATTGATATCGGAGCAAGCAAAGGCAATTCCATCGTTGCAGCTAATAAAGGCACCGTTATCATGGCAACCTATGATAAGAGTGGTGGCTACGGCAACATGGTGGTGCTTGATCACGGGGCAGGGATCACAACATTATATGCCCATGCAAGCAAACTTTGCGTGAAGGTTGGAGATGAGGTAAAGGCAGGGGCAGTTATAGCAAAGGTAGGCAGTACAGGTTTATCAACGGGAAATCATCTCCATTTTGAAGTTAGAGTAAACGGTGAAACCAAGAACCCGCTGTCAACTGCATATTTGGGCAAAAAGAACTAAAAAGGTTAAGCTGGTTAAGGCTTTTGAAGAAAAAGTGAAGCAATAGTGAAGCAATATATATTCCGGTACATTATCATTAATAATGAAATTGGATACCTGACCCGGTGAAAAACCGGGTTTATTTGTTTTGCCGGACGCATAAGATATATACAGTGGTCCATTTTAAGGAGCGTGGAAAATGGAAAGAAGATTTACAGTGCGGCAAATGGCCGCTATTGTTGTTACAGCGGTAGTTATTGCTGTATGCACAACCGTTATTGTATTATATTCATTGGATTCCCTCACCTCAAGATATGTCATCAGCTTTAATGCAGATGAAGTCAGCTATAAAAATGTCAGTAAGTTTAACCAAGTGAGAAATATTCTGAAAAATGACTACTATAAGCCGGTTGATGAAAATATTATGCTTGAGGGAGCTATAGGAGGACTGGCGGAATCGCTGGAGGATCCCTATACTGTATACTTTGACACGGATCAGATGAAGTCTTTCATGGAGAAGTCAGAGGGGAGCTATGTGGGCATAGGTGTAACGGTCAATGTGGATGAAAAAGGTCTGTTGACGGTAATCGAAGCAAGTGAGGATTCGCCTGCGAAGCAAGCAGGTATGATGCAGGGCGATAAAATTGTCAAGGTGGATGATAAGGATGTAACTACCATCAGTGATGAGAATATGATTATTAGCATGATCAAGGGAAAAGAAAACACAAAGGTGAAGATAACGGTCTATCGCCCGGATGAAGACAAGTACCTCCAGATGGAGGTTACCAGGCGCAGAATTAAGATGTCCAACATAAAAAGTGAAATTCTTGATAGAGATATTGGATACATAAAGCTCGTCATGTTTGACAGTCAAATAGCTAAATATTTTAAAAATGACCTTAATAAGTTGTTAAATCAGGGCATTAAGGGCTTGATTATTGATTTGAGGGATAACCCGGGAGGATCCTATGAGCAGGTAGTTGAAATAGCGGATAGTCTGCTTCCTGAGGGAAAGATCGTCTATACTGAGGATCGGAATGGCAAACAGGAGATAAAGAATTCCGGGAAATCATATATAGATATTCCCTTGGCTGTTTTGACTAATGGAAATAGTGCCAGTGCCTCAGAAATTCTGGCGGGTGCGGTCAAGGACTACGGCAGAGGAACACTGGTGGGCACAAAGACATTCGGGAAGGGTCTTGTTCAGGAACTGAAGCTGCTTGAAGATAGTTCTGGGATAAAGGTTACCGTAGCCAGGTATTTTACACCATCGGGCTTGTGCATCCATGGAAAAGGTATTTCACCTGACATTGAAATAAATGTATTGGATGACTACAGGAACCTTCCGGCTTCGCAAATACCCATAAGTAAGGATGTCCAGCTGAAATCGGCAATTGAAGTGGTGAAAGGAGAAATTGATTCCGATTAATGTATAAAAGGGTGACTTCTCCGCAAAATACTAATAAAGGTTCATTATGGATAGAGGAGTGCGGAGATGGCAAAAAAACAAGATATGTTAAAGCTTGAAATAGCAAATGAATTAGGACTTGGCGAAAAGGTTCTCAAATATGGGTGGAAAAGCTTATCTGCCAAAGAAACCGGAAGAATCGGAGGACTTGTCGCAAAGCGAAGAAAATCTTTGGAGCGCACATAGGGGTGGGTTTAGCAAGACCGGCGCGAAGGGCACAGGAGGACGTTTTGAGTGACGACACAATAAAAACATCCCCCTGTGTTACTTCTATGGGGGGTGAATGCAATATATAGAGATTTTGCATATTTGTATGACAAGCTTATGTGGGATGTAGATTACATAAAATGGGCAGATTATATAGAGGGGTTCTTTGGAATAAATAAAATAGAACCCAAACTGATAGCTGATCTTGGCTGCGGCACAGGCAGCTTTTGCCTTGAGATGGCAAAGCGTGGCTATGAAATGATAGGGATAGATCAGTCTGTTGAGATGTTGAATTGCGCAAAGCAGAAGGCTCTTGATGCAGGGGTGGATATTCTTTACCTGAATCAGGATATGACTTCCTTTGAGCTTTATGGGACAGTAGATACCATAACATGTCTGATAGACAGTGTGAATTATGTGACATACAAAAAGGATTTAAAGCGGCTTTTCAAGCTTGTAAATAATTATTTGAACCCCGGTGGTCTTTTTCTATTTGACATAAATTCTTCTTATAAATTTGAAAATATTTTGTCGACAAATGTATTTTGTGAGACAGATAAGGAGGTGTCGTATATTTGGCAGAATAGCTACGACAAATCGAAAAAAATATGTAGATTTGATCTTTCCTTTTTTGCCCTTGAAGGGGAGCTCTATAGAAGATTTGATGAAATACACTATGAGCGGTGCTATGAAATTGCCGAAATAGTTGATATGCTGGCGTATGCGGGGCTTGATGACTATGCTGTATATGCGGCGCTCAAATATACTAAACCATCGAAAAAAAGTGATCGATTGTTTTTTTCCTGCAAAAAGACAGGCTAATTTTACATTAATTTCTTCGAATATAAAACGAAAACGGTGGTAATATAATATAACAATATGTTTATGGTAAACTTTTATCGAGCCTAAATATGAGCATAAAGTATAGATTATGTAATCTACCTTATTGACAAGCCGATAAAAGATGTGTTAAACTTATTAAGGTTTGGCAAAGGGGCACAAAGTGCAGCCAGGCCCAAGTTAAATTCAGGAGGTTTACGTAATGGAAAGAGGAAGAGTAAAGTGGTTTAATGCTGAGAAAGGCTTTGGTTTTATTGAAAGAGAAAACGGAAATGATGTTTTCGTTCATTTTTCAGCAATAACCATGGATGGGTTTAAGACCCTCGAAGAAGGCTGCGAAGTAGAGTTCGATGTTGTTGAGGGTGCTAAGGG
>CAZQCL010000138.1:0-5008 GCA_964592435.1 uncultured Oscillospiraceae bacterium | reverse complement strand
TTCGATCAACACTTGATATGCAATATGAGCTTTCCCAAGGCCTTGCAATGATGTACGAATATATGTCGGATCGTCTTATAGAGGCAAACCTTACAAAGGACAAGGGAATACTGGAAGAGGTATTGCATTTCGCAAGGGATTTGCGTGATACATGGGCACAGGCAATGAAGCTGGCTAAGCAGGGCGATAGAGTTGTTGAAGAGCTGGCGAGATAGGAAACTAAGTGAAACAGAAAAGCAAATGAAACAGAAAAGCAATTTGTTATAGGGGCGTATATGGACACTTCGGCTGAGAAATATTTCGATAGAATGGTAGAAATCCTGGACAAGAAGCAGTTGCTGCTAAAGGATATGCTGGCCTTGACACAGGCTCAGACTCCCGTCATTAAGGCTGAGGCTTTGGACGAATTAGAGAGGCTTATTAATGAGAAACAACAAAAAATCGAGTCTATTGATAAATTGGATGAAGAGTTTTCTGTTTATTATGAAAGGCTGAAAGCCACAGCAAATGTGAAGAAGCTCGACGATATTGATGCAAGGGCATTTCCCGGCGCAAAGGCTCTAAAAGAAAGGATCGGAGAAATCCTTGAGTTGGTGAGCAATATAAGCCAAATAGAAAAAAGCAATAATGATAAAAGCAAGGAGCTCCATGAACAGCTTGGTTCTCAAATCAAAAAGATAAATCAGGGCAAAAGGATTAACAATGCCTACAACCCTGCGCCCCCAAATTCGACGGCCTTCTTTGTTGACAAAAAGAAATAATCACTCCTCCTCAGGGTAAACTTTATCAAGAAAGGCGAATACTCTATTAAGATATTCGTCTTTATTATTTATAAAGCTGTCAGCGTGACCATCACCTTCGACCTGCCAGAATTCAGCCCCTGAAGAATTCAAGGCCGAATATCTTTGGAAGAGCTCAATACTGTTTGTAACAGGAATCAAGCTATCCTCCCTGGCATGAATCAGCATCAGATAGGGTGGATTCTTCGCCGTCAGTGCATTAACGGGGCTGGCACCGGAGCTATCTATACTGCCGGCTAATTCAATACCGAAGGCCACTGTTCTGTTAAAGGGAAAGGCTGGCAATTGGGTCCACTGTTCCAGGCTCTCAAGGAAATAGGAATGCAGGTCAGAATATGGACTATCTGCAACGACCACATCAACCGAATCTGCTTCGGAGGCTGCGAGAATGCTGGCCGATGCACCTGTAGAAAAGCCCATCAGCGTGATGCGTTTGTAGCCCTGATTATTCAAATATTTCACGGCAGCCTTGACATCCTCCTTTTCGCCGTAGCCAAAGGTACTGTCTTTACCGCCCGATTCTCCGGAATTTCTCAAGTCAAAGGTAAATACGGTATATCCTTTTTTCAGGAATTCCTTTATCATATCGACTGTTTCAACACCAAATTGGAGTCTGTTATTACCGTAGGAATGAACCAATACCACTGCCCGGTCAGTGTCCTTTGCCTGGAAAAGCCAGCCCTTCAGGATGATGGTTTTGTCAACTCCTCCGAAGCTGGGGATATCCTTGTACTCGGGGACTATATTTGAAGTAAAGGTATCCAGAGGCTTCTTGTTAGGGTGCAACAAACCCCAACTTTTATACGCTGAGAGTATTATTACCGCCAGAATCGCTATAAATAGCAAAACAAGTATAGTTAATACAATTTTCCTCGTTCTATGGGTTTTTCTGACAGCACAGGTCACTCCGCTGATTCTCATGTGCAAATCCTCCAAACTCTAGGCCTTGTAATCTTTGATGCTTAACCCTATTATATTTTTATTTGCAGCTATTGTAAAGGCTATTTGCAATTTGACTATATTACCACGTTATGACACGGTCTCATTTTTGGTTATTTCCCACAGCTTTTTTGAAAAATATAAAATCCCATTTTCCGCATAAATAAAACATTTGAAGAGATTAAAAGGGCTCAAAATATAAGTAGTTATAAATAAGTATGGCAAAATATGGGATTATGTGTTAGAATAAATCACATCATAAAATAACAATATTAACCATAAAGGTAATATTATCACAATAATATAAAAAACGGCCAAAAACGACAGGCCACAATTTGAGAGGGATCAAGATGCAGGTAGGAGATTTTTTCAATGGAAGGTATGTGATAGAAAAAGTACTTGGCCGGGGAGGCATGGGTACGGTATACCTGGCGAGGAACATCAATACGGATACGCTCTGGGCTATAAAGGAAGTATGTGGGGCAGAAGCTTCTGAAATTGATTTGATGGCAGAACCGAAGCTGCTCAAAAAGCTGGATCATCCCGCATTGCCCATTTTGTTTGACATCCTTGAGCAGGATGGCAAGGTTTATATGATATCCGACTATGTTGATGGTATATCCTTGGACAGGAAGCTGGAAGAAGAGGGAAAAATAGCGGAGGAGATTGTTATTGACTGGGCGATTCAGCTGTGCAAAGCACTGGATTATCTTCATACGCTCCAGCCAAATCCCATTATCTACAGAGATATGAAGCCGTCCAATATTATTCTTGCGGGCAGCGGAGTTCTGAAGCTAATTGATTTTGGCATCGCCAGGGAATATAAGCCTGAATTCGATACAGATACGGTCTACATCGGAACCCGAGGATATGCTGCTCCCGAGCAATATGGGAGCGGTCAGACAAGCGCAGCGTCGGACATCTACAGTCTGGGGATCACACTGCATCAGCTCCTGACGGGGGAAAGCCCTCTAAAGGCTCCCTTTGAGCTCAAGCCCATCCGCCATTATGACGAATTGCTTTCTGCCGAAATGGAAGAAATTGTAGCCAAGTGCACCAGCGAAAATTATCGTGACCGGTATCAAAGTGCCACACAGCTGTTGAATGCACTTGAAGCATTGCAGATGAAGGCCGGGAACAGGGGGCAGGAGGGCCCCGGCTCCAATGGAGCAAATGAAGAAGCAGGGTACGCCGGAGATTGGAATCAGACAGTGATTGAAAACATGACTCATTCGTGTATACCCGGGCATGTCTTCCGTAAATTAGTAATAACGATATGGGATAATCCGGAGTTTGGCTGTGAGCTTGCATACATGGCGGCAAAACACACGAACAGCCAGGTGCTTTTGGCAGACCTGGACTTACTCGCCCCCAAAGCGGACCTTTTTCTGAATATTAAGAGGCACTCTGAAAGGACTGTACAGGCCGGGGTATTTGGACATTCAGGGCTGGATACGGTTATGGACGCCATTGGGAAGGGAATGCTGACGGCAGAAGTGTTGCGACAGGCTTCTATGCACAGAAAGGAGCGAAAGAATCTTCATATTATTACCGGCAACTATAGGATTGAAAACTATGAATATTATAGTGAAGACAGTGTTTCAAAACTAATTGACAAGTGTTACCGCGGCTTTGATATCACTATCCTTCTTGTCAACAGGTTCATATATGATGCATTCACACTCTCTGCACTGCTTCGGTCCGATATTAATATTGCAGCAATCAGGGGAGATGTGGATCAACTTAGGGAATTCAATACATACATCGCCTTTTTGGAAGAGAAGCAAGGGCTTCCACCGGAAAACACCAAGTTTGTTCTTTTTGAGTACGACAGGGCTTACGGAATGAGCCCGGACGAGGCTAATGCCGCCACTGAGGGCAATTTGCTTGGGCAGATCTCATTTAGCAGGAAACGTTCAAGATATAGAAATATTAAAAGCCCCTATATATCCCATATGGAAAAGGAAGTGTCCGGTGAATATTTCAAGCTGCTGATCAGGCTGGGGCTACTACCGGCTCCGAGTTTAGGTCAAAGGCTAAGGAGCATAAAAAATGTAATCGTCGGAGGAGAAGCAAAATGCCAGTTGTGAAATCACACCACAAGCTGTTCTATGGGGATAAATATGCGGAATATCGCAGTGCAGGTGATTTGAACGCGATTGTATCAAGCATTACCAATGATATTTTGAAAGAATTACCCGGGCTTGTTGCGGATGTATCTTCGGGACATGCTGATAGAAGCGTTCTTGAGACGGCAATCATCAAAAATATCGACCAGAACAAATATCATTACGGAATATATAGAGACGAGCTGATCAGGAAGGTACTTGACTTCATGTTCGGCTACGGTGAATTGCAGCCATATATCGATGAAGCAGATATTACCGATATCGATGGTACCCTATACAATCAGTTTGTTATAAAGCGTCATGGTGTCCGCAGCAAAATTCCCGTGCATTTTGGTGATGAGAGGATTTTTGATACATACTGCAAGCTTGTGGCTATTAGAAACGGAGGAATTCTGAACGAGAACGACAGTCATTGCAGAATTACCGATGAGAAAAACAGGTTAAGAATCAACGTTTCCATAAAGCCAAGGAATGTGGCAGGTCCTGCCATAAGCATACGTAAGCACCGCAGGAACAGCTACACGCTGCAGGATCTGAAAAGCCTGGGTATGCTTAATGAGCAGCTGCACCGCATGATCGTGAAGCTCACGATGAGTGATGCATCGGTGCTGTTTTGCGGTAAGGGCGCCGCAGGAAAGACCACCTTAATGAGAGCCTTTATCAATGCTTTACCCGAGATGGAGAGGGTATTGATCGTGGAATCCGATGCAGAGATTTACCCGGATAAGCCCTATTGCATCGAGCAGAGGATAAAAAAGCAAAATGAAGGCGGGCGGCCGATTACGCTAAAGGAGCTTGTCAGGGACGGCTTGACGATGTCGCTGGACACCTATTGTGTAGGGGAAATAACGGGGGATGAGGCCTGGGATTTTGTAAGGGCAGCATTTTCAGGACACAGAGGACTGGCCACAACGCATTCGGAGAGTGCCGAGGATGCTTTTGCAAGGCTTCTCACGCTGAGTAAAGGCGCTAATATCGGTGAAAGCGAAAAAACAATTAAGGAGATGCTGGGCAGGAGTATAAACATCATATTTTATCTTAAGGATTTTAGGGTGGTAGAGGTGCTTGAAGTGCTTGGATACGACAGCAGCGCAGATGTATTTGAGTATAAGAGGCTTTATGTCGGATAACTATGACGGA
>CAZQCL010000137.1:0-5038 GCA_964592435.1 uncultured Oscillospiraceae bacterium | reverse complement strand
GTCACTTTCGTGTGCCGCAGGGTAGCCTGATTAGAGTTAACTATATGGGTTACGCCTGTAGAAGTATGTCGACAACAGGTGCACAGCCAATTAATTTTCCATTGTCAGCAGCTTTTTTTTAGGACTCCCTTCTGTTATACTAAAGTTCAGTACATAGTTCAGTGCTTACTACATGAGATACAGAACATAAGAAAGGCTGATGGTAATATGTCTTATATCGCTTTATACAGACAATGGCGTCCTGTCCGTTTCGAAGAGATCGTAGAACAGGAGCATGTCGTAAAAACGCTTCAGTACAGTGTCAGTACAGGAAGAGTCGCCCACGCTTATTTATTCTGCGGTACGAGAGGTACCGGTAAAACCACAATGGCGCAAATCCTTTCAAGAGCTGTCAATTGCCTAAATCCCCACGATGGCGAGCCCTGTAATCAGTGCGAAATGTGCCGGGAAATACTTGAAGGAAGCTGTGTAGATGTGCTGGAGATTGATGCAGCCTCTAATAATAGTGTTGATAACGTACGTTCAATTCGGGATGAGGTCATGTATACTCCGACAAAAGCAAAGCGAAAGGTTTATATTATAGATGAAGTCCACATGCTTTCTACAGGTGCCTTCAACGCGTTACTAAAAACGCTTGAGGAACCGCCGGAGCATGTCATGTTTATTTTAGCAACAACAGAACCTCACAAGCTGCCCGCCACCATACTCTCACGCTGCCAGCGCTTTGATTTTCGCCGCTTATCACACGACAGTATAGTGAAACGGCTTATTGAAATTGCCACCACAGACGGGATAACCCTCAGTGCAAATGCTGCAGGATTGATAGCGCGCATGTCTGACGGTGCTATGCGTGATGCCATTAGTCTTCTGGATCAATGCATTTCTCTCGGCAGCAAAAGCATCGAATATGACGATATCCTCTCTGTAGTCGGCATTGTGAATGATACCTTTATGACAGAATTTACGACGGCTATGCTGGATAAAAAAATCCCACCGATACTGGAAAATGTGAACAGGCTGGTAGCAGATGGCCGTGATATTGCACATTTTGTATCCGATCTTGTTTTGTACTATCGGAATTTGCTTATATGCAAATCGACAAAAGGTCATTGTGATAGCCTGATAGAAGTGCCGGCAGATGTTTTTGAAACATTGAAGAAGCAATCGGGCAGAATATCGCAGGATGAAATTATTTATCAGGTGAAGGAGCTTTCCGCGCTGGAATATAATCTTAGATGGGCTACAAACCAAAGAGTTTTATTGGAAGTAACGCTGATAAAGCTATGCGGCAGCGCGAATAGTTATGATCCCAGTATTGAGGACAGGCTTACAGCATTGGAAACAAGGCTTGATAATGGTGGTTTTACCCCCTCTGCTGCTTTTGACTCCTTTGCCGACTCGGCTGACGTAGACGATGCCACTATTGCTCACGCGGGCAATACGGTTACTGTGAGCGAAGAAGCTGCTACGTCCACCGATAACAAAGCAGTCGCAGCCGAACCCTCTGATGCTCTCACGGGCAATTCAAGCAAAAAAGCTGACGCGCCTAACGGAAGCACCGCTGCTGTGAGCCAAAAAACTCCTTCAGGGACGCCCGAATACAAGCTTTGGCCTAAAATAATGGATCATCTCAAAAGTATAGGCAAAATGACAATATATGCTTACTTGATAAACGTCAAAGCTATACAAGCGGACGAGAACACAATTGGTCTCATCATTAAGCAAAGCCACATTAAATCTAAGATTTCACTGGTGGAACACATCAGAATGATCGAAGAGGCTGCCCTGAAAGTGTCAGGCCGCCAAATGAAAATTAGAATACTGGATGAGGACATCGTCCCCGACTCATACTTAAATGAAAAACCCTCCAAAAGCAGCGGAGCGATTAAAAAGGCTCAGAGTATAGCGGAAAAAATAGGACTACCCCTTGAAATCATAGATGATTAAAGTAAACTGATGATTGATAGGGTATTTTGCCTTTGATAAAATAGAGGTTGTGTGAAATAATTCGGTTAAGTATAATGGTAGGAGACGGTTCCGGACAAAGCAGAAACTGACCGTTCACGCTACATTTATAGAATTAGGAGGAAATGAAATGGCAAGAGGCGGATTCCCAGGTTATGGCGGCGGTGGCAACATGAATAATCTCATGAAGCAGGCACAAAAGATGCAAAAAGACATGGAAAGGCTGCAGGCAGAGTTAGAGGACAAAGAGGTCGAAACAACTGCCGGCGGTGGAGCGATTAAGGTCGTTGCCAATGGAAAAAAAGAAATTAAGGAAATTATTATAGACCGTGACGTAGTGGATCCTGATGATGTGGAAATGCTGCAGGATTTGGTATTAGCCGCTGTAAACGAAGCTCTGCGCATGGCTGATGAGATGGTCAGTAGTGAAATGTCCAAAATAACCGGTGGTATGGGCGGACTCGGCGGGTTGTTCTGATATGAGCTACTTTTATTCCCCTTCGGTTGCAAAACTAATCGAAGAATTTGAAAAGCTTCCGGGTATCGGCCATAAAACCGCCCAGAGACTTGCTTTTCATGTGCTTAATTTATCTTCTGAAAGGGCGGAAGCTCTGGCAAGTGCTATTAGGGATGCTAAGCAGAAAACCAGTTACTGTTCCATATGCAGTAATCTTACCGAGGCAGACCCCTGCAATATTTGCCGCGATGTTAAGCGAAATCAGAGTATTATTTGCGTTGTTGAAGATCCCAGGGACGTTGTCGCCCTTGAAAGAGTACGAGAATTCAGGGGCGTTTACCATGTTTTGCACGGTGCCATATCCCCTATGGAAGGGATAGGACCCGAAGACATAAAAATAAAGGAACTGATAAAGAGGGTTCGTGATGCGGACATTCGCGAGGTAATCCTTGCCACTAATCCCAACGTCGAGGGCGAAGCCACCGCCATGTACATATCAAAGCTAATAAAGCCTGCAGGCATCAAGACTACGCGTATCGCTCACGGAATACCCGTCGGAGGCGATTTGGAGTATGCCGATGAGGTAACATTGGCAAAAGCAATGGAGGGTCGCCGCGAAATCTAAGCAAATTCTAAATCATGTCTCCATCAAATAAAGTCCTATCATTATGCAAATTCATTTTAAAATGCAAATAAAGTTGTTTCAGGAAACATGGTTTATTAGGGATTAGGAATCTCGGGTAAGCCATGTTTTTTTGTTAGGATATTTTGGGATAAAGGTATAAGGAATAAGGCCATTCCTTATATTTTCTGTTTCCCCAAAAGATAGTATGACAATTTTAGAAAAAGAGAAACAAAACTATAACTGATAAAGTTCCATCAAAATGAAAATATAGTTGTAGTGTTTGTAGGAAATACAGGAGATGGGATATAGAATTAGGCTGAAAAGGTTTAGTGAACCAGGTAAAAGGAAATAAGGCATAAAGGTTTAAGAAAACAGGTGCTTTTATAGTCTATATTGTGTAAAATAAAGGTATATGGCATTCATTGGTAATACAAGGTTGAAGATTACCCATACTTTGTGAGAGGATTTATAATACATTTGGCGCATTATGATGACAAAGAAAAGGTTTTAGTAGAATACAGCCAACTTAAAATAAACTATTACTTTTTAGGGAGGTATCCGATTTGCTTAAAAAACAAACTAAGAAAGAATTAAAATTGTTTGGGTTAAACAGTTTTAAACACCCTATATTTTACCACTGCCATACAGGAATTCGTTTTGAAATTGGAGTTGGCGATGTATATGACAATGATAGTTCTCCATCAAAAGAATATGTTGAAAATGCACTGAATCGTGCCATGACGATATATAGTGAGGGAATAAAGTGCCCTAGTTTATTGGCGTGGGAAGTATATCCACAAAATGATGAAGAAAAGCATAATTTTCAAATTATATTTCAAGAAAAAATAGCATTAATCTTACCACAAGAAGAATATTCACAAGATATAAAGATTGATGGCAATACAACTAAGATAACTGAATTTTATTGGGATTTGAAAAAGTCAAAAATACCAATAGAAAAAATATTTCGGGAAATTATACTTGGTGATTTGGGTGGGGTTCAGGAATTTGTTTCATCGGTATACCTATTTGATATTGAAAATCATGTTATGTTGCACCTATATGATGATAGAGGGCTTGATATTGTCGCCCATGATAAGAATACATTAATGCCGCTTTATCAGAAATTAAATACATGGATACTTGATTATGACCGTGAACAAATAGATAAAATATTTTTTGGTTAAAGCATTTTGCTTATTTAGATTTAGGGCGTAATCTTTATATAATACAGAATAAACTACCATTCAAAAAGGGAAATGTTGAGAGGTGTGAATATTGTCTAAAATCAAATTACAGGATTTAATAAAGATTTTAAATAATGATGTAGTAAAGTATAATTCCTGTATTGAAATGAATTTTTGTATTGATAACGATACAGTGTACGGTGATTGCTGGCTGGGAAAAATGCCAGATAGAGATAATTCTAGAAAAGCAGTATATTGGTATGGACTGGTTCCAGATGGTTCGCAAGCATATGAATATACTGAATTAGTAGACTTTATAGATGCAAAGGTTTTTAGTGGTAAAAGCATGTGTGATGTTATTGAAAAAGTAACATGGTATTCGCTAGATGGTTGTAGTATAGAGGAAAGGTTACCTTATTATCTTAACGGGTATGCAAAAAGTCTAAAGCGGTCTCCACCTATAAATATTAAGTAGAAAATAGAAAGACGAGGAAATTGAAATCATGGATGAAAAGGATAAGGAAAATAAAGATACAGAGATTGATGATGAAAACAACGACAGTTCTGAAGAAAACGAAGAAGATAATTATTTGGCAGTAGGAATGTGCATGGGTATGTGTCTTGGAATGATAGTAGGTAATTTGCTTTTTAAAAATATAGGTATAGGTATGAGTATTGGAATGTGTTTGGGATTGGCATGTTTTTGGTACAATGAAAACCGAGCACTCCGGAACAAAAAGCACTGCTTGAAGCTTCTTTCAAAAATGACAATGACGACAGGCTTTGATACAGCAATAGAAGCAT
>CAZQCL010000136.1:0-5152 GCA_964592435.1 uncultured Oscillospiraceae bacterium | reverse complement strand
CATATCAGATTTTGTAATCACTGTCCTTATTTCAGGCCTCATTAAATAAACCTCCTCACAATAAGTACCGTTGAAGTCATATTTTATTCTACCATTAGCTTATCTTCACCGCAATGAATAGAAATTTCAATTGTTGACTGTAGATAAAAAAGCTGATATGTTAGATTTAGCGCACTTTAATATTTTACATTATTAAAGTGTGAAACATTACTCATTTAGGAGATGTCTTGTATGAATTCAAAAATACAGGATCTATGGACTGATGGATTATTTGAGGCAATACTGCTTTTAGAAAGTGTAGAAGAGTGCTATAATTTTTTCGAGGATATCTGCACAGTATCTGAGATTAAAGCAATGGCTCAAAGGCTGGAAGTGGCAAAAATGCTGAGAGCAGGGCATACTTATATGGACATCAGCGAAAAAACAGGCGCCAGTACTGCCACAATCAGCAGAGTCAACCGGTGCTACCATTATGGTGAGGATGGTTATAAAACGATGCTTGACAGGCTTGAAAGGAAAGGAAGATAAAAGGTCTGTTTTATTATCTTGCAAATAAAAAATTAGAGGTATTTTATGTTTAGAAAAATTTTTGAAAAGATTGTAGGATCCTACAGTGAGCGAGAATTGAAAAGAATTGCTCCGCTGGTGGATGAAATAGAGTCATTGGAGCCTGAAATCAAGGCATTGTCCGATGAGCAGCTTAAGGCAAAAACACCTGAATTTAAAAATAGGTTGAAAAATGGTGAAACCCTGGATGACATTTTGCCTGAGGCCTTTGCCGTCGTGAGAGAGGCTTCTGTCAGGGTTCTTGGAATGAGACATTTCAAAGTGCAATTGGTTGGCGGTATCGTACTGCATCAGGGTAGGATAGCGGAAATGAAAACAGGCGAGGGTAAGACCCTAGTAGCTACGCTGCCGGTCTATCTTAATGCCCTCGTGGGGAAAGGCGTTCATATCGTAACTGTCAATGATTATCTGGCAAGGCGTGACAGTGAATGGATGGGGAAGGTATATGGCTTTCTTGGCCTTAGTGTAGGGCTGATCGTACACGGGTTGGACAACGCACAAAGAAGAAAAGCATATAGCTGCGATATTACCTATGGTACCAACAATGAATTTGGATTTGATTACCTCAGAGATAATATGGTCATTTATAAAAATGATATGGTTCAGCGGGAGCTGCATTATGCTATTGTTGACGAGGTTGACAGCATATTGATAGACGAGGCCAGAACTCCCCTTATTATATCGGGAGCCGGGGACAAATCAACGGATCTCTATAAGAGGGCGGATTCCTTTGCTTCCAGGCTGAAGGTCAAAGTATTTACCGAAACCGACGACAAACAGGGCGATGAGGATGTGGAGGCTGACTATATTGTCGATGAGAAGGCACATACAGCTGCGCTGACTGCCAGAGGTGTGACGAAGGCAGAGCAGTATTTCGGCATTGAGAACCTTTCCGATTCCGATAATATGACTATATCCCACCATATAAACCAGGCTATAAAAGCTTATGGACTGATGAAAAGGGACAGGGAATATGTGGTGAAGGATGGAGAAGTCATAATTGTCGATGAATTTACCGGGCGCTTAATGTACGGCAGAAGGTACAGCGACGGTCTGCATCAGGCGATTGAGGCTAAGGAAAATGTTGAGGTTGAGAGGGAAAGCAAAACCCTGGCGACAATTACATTCCAGAATTACTTTAGAATGTATGGGAAGCTTGCCGGTATGACGGGTACTGCATTGACTGAGGAGCAGGAGTTCCAGACCATTTACAAGCTGGATGTAATTGAAGTACCGACTAATATGCCCATGGTCAGGGTTGACAACCCGGATTGCGTTTATAAGAATGAAGCAGGTAAATTCAACGCTGTAATCAATGAGATTACAGATTTGCATAAAAAAGGCCAGCCGGTACTGATAGGTACTATTTCCATTGAAAAATCCGAGCTGCTCAGCGTCATGCTGAAAAGGAAGGGTGTCCCTCACCAGGTGCTGAACGCAAAATTCCATGATAAGGAGGCCGAAATCATTGCACAGGCCGGTAAACCCGGCGCCGTAACGATTGCCACCAACATGGCAGGCCGTGGTACCGATATTGTCCTTGGCGGTAATGCCGAATTTATGGCGAAGCAGGAGCTGAGGAAGCAAGGCTATACTGAGGAATTGATAAGTGAATCCACAAGCTTCAATGATACTACAGATGAGGAAATTTTGAATATTAGGGCGGCTTTTAAGCAGCTTAACGACGATTATAAAAAGCAGAATAGCCTTGAAAGGGAAAAGGTCATAGAAGCCGGAGGGCTTTACATCATAGGCACGGAACGGCATGAATCCAGGCGTATTGATAATCAGCTCAGAGGCCGTGCAGGCCGACAGGGAGATCCGGGATCTTCACGGTTCTATATCTCGCTGGAGGATGATCTAATGAGACTGTTCGGTTCGGATAGACTGGCGTCGATTGTTGAAACGCTTGGCCTCGAGGACGACCAGCCCATTGAGCACACAATGCTGTCCAATGCCATTGAAAATGCCCAGCGAAAAGTTGAGGGCAAGAACTTTGACATCAGGAAGCATGTTCTGCAATATGACGACGTAATGAATAAGCAAAGAGAGGTTATTTACGGTCAGCGCAAGCAGGTTCTTGACGGTGAAAATCTCAGGGATTCCTTCATGAAAATGATCGAAAACAATGTGAATAATCTTGTTTCTGCCTACTGCTCAGAAAGCGTTTACCCTGATATGTGGGATTGGGAAGGCATAAGGACGCAGGCTCAGGAGATGTTAATACCGGCGAGCAAGCTTACTCTTTCCCGTGAGGAAATGGAGGGTTATACAAGTGATGATTTGAAGCAGACACTTTATAACACGGTGGTGGAGGCATATGAAGCAAAGGAAGCGGAATATGGTTCCGAAATGATGAGAGATCTGGAGAGGATTGTTCTGCTTCGGGTAGTCGATGAAAAATGGATGGATCATATCGACGCTATGGATCAACTGCGTCACGGTGTTGGTATGCGTGCCTATGGGCAGCGTGATCCTGTTGTGGAATATAAATATGAAGGTTTTGAAATGTTTGAGGAAATGGTTAGGAGCATACATCAGGATTCTGTTAAGATGATTCTGCGTTTGCGTGTGAATCGTGAACAGGGAGTTCCTAAGAGAGAGAAGGTTGCAGAGCCTGTAGAAGCCAGCCATGGCGATACAGGGCCGCGGAAGCCTGCCGTACGAAGCAGTGAAAAGGTTGGCAGAAACGACCCCTGCCCTTGCGGAAGCGGGAAAAAATATAAGAAATGCTGCGGTGCAAATCAGTAGAGATACTAATGTAACTATAGAGACTTACGAGGGTATGGAATATAATTTATGACTTATGATGAAGCATTAGCCTATATACATGGAGCGGTGAAGTTCGGCAAAAAGCTTGGCCTTCACAATATTGCATTTCTGCTGGAATTAATGGGCAATCCCCAAAGAAACCTTAGATTTGTACATGTTGCCGGAACAAACGGCAAAGGCTCTACGTCTGCTTTTATAGCAGGGATACTAATGGAGGCCGGCTACAAAACAGGCTTATATACGTCTCCTTATATCCAGTGCTTTACCGAAAGAATACGGATTGGTAAGGATGAAATCAGCAGGGAAGAGCTAGCTGACATTACTGCCTATGTTAAAGAGCGTGTAGATAAAATGATCGCTTTGGGGCAGAACCATCCCACGGAGTTTGAAATTATTACGGCTATTGCCTTTGAGCATTACTGCCGAAAGAAATGTGATCTGGTAGTGCTCGAGGTTGGCCTGGGAGGAAGGTATGACCCGACGAACATCATCGAAGCACCTGAGCTGGCAGTCATTACAACCATCAGCTATGATCACACGGAAAGGCTTGGCAATACATTGCCTGAGATTGCATCTGAGAAGGCAGGAATAATAAAGCAGGGCACGGATGTAGTGTTATATGGGCGGTGTAAAGAGGTAGAGCAGGTTTTTGAAAGGACATGTGCACATAAGGGTGCACATTTGCACAGAACAGATTTTTCAGGCATTAGGGAGCACTGCTTTGGGATTGATGGACAAAGCTTTACATTTGATAAATATGAGGGTCTGCGAATTAGTCTGTTGGGAAGGCATCAGATATATAATGCGGCTGTAGCTGTAAATGCAGCTATGGTTTTATCTGCAAAGGGTTTTGACATATCGGAGGATAATATTAGAAAGGGCTTGATGAATACGAAGTGGCCGGGAAGACTGGAGGTTCTTTCGGAAAACCCCGTATTTATCATTGACGGAGCACACAATCCGGAAGGAGCCCTGGTACTGAAAAAATTCCTTGAAGAATATTTCCCGGGAAGGCCGGTATCTTTTATTATGGGCGTGTTAAAAAACAAGGATTACCTGTCGATGATGAGGATACTGCTACCCGGAGGCAAAAGAGTTTTTGTGGTGATGCCGGATAATCCAAAAGCACTAGGTTCGGAAGAACTGGCCAAAGCCGCTTCCAGCTATTGTAATGACATACGGGTTAGTGATACAATTGAAGAAGCCGTCTTAACATCTATTGAAAGTGCCGAAGATGATGGAATTATATGTGCGTTCGGATCGCTCTATTATATAGGCATAGTAAAGGAATTATTCTGAACTATATACTTGGAGGTGGGATTACTAATGGATTTAAGGGCGGAGTTGAATAACTTCAAACCCATCAATCTGGAAGAAATCGTACAAGCTGACGAAAAGATTCCTGACAGTATTCGCAACTCAATATTCCTGTATAACAAAGCCATTGAAAGCCTTAGATCGGGCAGCGAGGATATTGCCATGATCGGACTTAGAAAAGCCATCTCCATGAACCCGAATTTTAATGAAGCTCGAAATCTGCTGGGGATTTGCTATAGCTACGTGGGAGAAACACAAAGAGCTGCCGAAATGTTCAATAAGGTCAGTAGGGCTGAATCTAATGGAGTTTTGGCCATGAGCTATATGCGTAAGTTCGGAATGGTCGAAGAAGCACCACAACAATCGAGCAAGCAGACAGGCAAGCTGAGCCTGAGGAAGGAAAAGCAGATTGCGAGGCCTCCGGACCAGACAACAGACTTACCGAAAAGGGTTAGATCAGGCAAGTATTTAAGAAAAGAAAGCAAGACCAAAAAGC
>CAZQCL010000135.1:0-5315 GCA_964592435.1 uncultured Oscillospiraceae bacterium | reverse complement strand
AGGAAGGAGACCACTGCAGTAATACATCGGAGAATATTCATTTGATATAAGCAAGGAGGAGAAAGTATGGCCCGTAACGAAATATGTTTTGGGGATAAATAATATAAAATAAAAGCAATATTAGAAAAATTGTGGAGGGAAACAACATGGATAGGAGCATTTATGCGGTGAAGCCTGTAAGTCCGGGCAGTGTGAGGCTGCTGCCGGGAGAGATAAACAGAAGGTACGATTTGAACAGAAAATATATGATGAGCCTTGATTCGGCCAAGCTTCTTCAGAATCATTACTGGGAAGCCGGTGTCAATGTAACCTATTCTCCACAGCTGGATGACTGCCACAAAGGCTGGGAACATCCTGCATGTCAGCTGCGTGGGCATTTTCTTGGGCATTGGCTTTCAGCAGCGTCTTTGATGGCGGCACTTAACAATGACGCCGAAATAAAAGGCAAAGCAGACTATATTGTCTCAGAGCTCGAAAAATGCCAGAAGGAAAATGGAGGAGAGTGGGTCGGCTCCATACCGGAGAAGTATTTGGACTTTGTCGCAAGGGGCAAGGAGGTCTGGGCACCGCAGTACACGTTACATAAAACCCTTATGGGCTTGTGGGATATGTATAAGAATACTGGTAACATCCAGGCATTCGAGATTCTCTGCAATTTCGCCAAGTGGTTTGATAAATGGACATCCGGCTTCGACAGGGTTCAGATGGACGATATACTGGATTTTGAAACAGGGGGTATGCTCGAGGTTTGGGCTAATCTTTACGGTGAAACCGGAAGGCAGGAGCATCTTGACCTGTTGTACAAATATGACAGGCCGCGTCTTTTTGACCGTCTTCTCAAGGGGGAGGATGCCCTAACTAATATGCATGCCAACACCACAATTCCTGAAATCCACGGAGCGGCCAGAGCCTGGGAGGTAACCGGGGATGACAGATGGAAAAGAATAGTCGAGGCATACTGGAAGATGGCTGTTGAGGACAGAGGATATTACTGTACCGGAGGCCAGACGCACGGTGAGATATGGACGCCCCCATTTGATTTCTTTGCAAGACTCGGTGAGAAAAATCAGGAGCACTGCACTGTTTACAATATGATGAGGCTTTCGGACTACCTCTACAGCTGGACTGGCGATCCGGCATTCGGTGATTACTGGGAAAGGAATATGGTGAATGGAATCCTGGCACAGCAGAATAAAAATACCGGATTGATTACTTATTTCCTGCCTCTGGCTCCGGGCTCGGTAAAAAAATGGGGATCGGAAACGGAAGATTTCTGGTGCTGCCATGGTACTCTCGTACAGGCCCATCCATACCTCCAGACAGGCATTTATTACGAGGGTAATGACAGCTTGTATGTGCAGCAGTATATTCCTTCGGAGCTTGATTGGAAATGCGGTTCCTCGGAGGTAAAGGTTAGGACCCAATATGACAATCAATCGGAGGCGGTTCGTAAGCCGGACGCCGTAAAGGTTAAAATAGACGTGAAGTGCGATACTCCTTCGCGCTTTATCCTTAATCTTAGAATCCCTTGGTGGGTTAAAGGAAAGGTAGCTATTGCCATAAATGGCAAAAGACTTGAATCAGAAAGCAAGCCATCAAGCTATTCCACTATAGACCGGACCTGGCACGATGATGAAATAGTGCTGGAATTTCCAAAGAAGCTGACATGCTGCCCTATTCCGGGCAAAGAGGATTATGCGGCATTCACGGACGGACCCGTCGTCTTGGCAGGCCTTACCGATGAAGAGCACGCCCTTGAAATAGACAGCGGGAAGCCTGAGTCTTGCCTGGCAGCATTCCGCGAAAGAGAATGGAACAATTGGATTACCGAGTACAGGACCTTCGGGCAGAATCCTAAAATACGCTTCATTCCGCTCAACGAAGTGGTCGACGAGAAGTACACGGTATATTTCCCTTTGATGAACCGGTCTGAAAAGAAACCTTGAAACAGTTTATTAAATACATTAAGGGGGGTTGAAGCATGGGTATATTTATTAAGGAAGCAAATAAACTCATTTGGAATTTCAATGGAGAAAAGCTTGTGATTGAGCCATGGAACAAAAACAGCTTCCGGGTCCGATCGGTCATGATGGGAGAAATACTTGACACTGAGTATGCGCTGCTACCTGCTGAAAAATGCGAGGTAGATATAGAAGTCCAGGAGCATACGGCTTCAATCACAAATGGAAAGATAAAGGCTGTACTGGAGGAAATAGAGTGGACACAGAACTGCCGGATCAGCTATTACAATCAGAACGGCAGACTCCTTTTGGGTGAACTGAGCAACCAGGGGGCACTCAATCTGTCGGCCCGTAATTTCAAACCGATTATTGGCGGAGATTTTCGTCTGACAGCTTCCTTCGAATCCGATGAAAACGAAAAGCTTTATGGGATGGGTCAATATCAGCAGGAAATACTGGATATTAAGAACTGCGCTTTCGAGCTGGCTCACAGGAATTCGCAGGCAAGCATTCCTTTCCTGCTATCCAGCCTGGGATATGGATTTTTGTGGCACAATCCCGCAATCGGGAGGGCAAGCTTCAACAAGAACCGGACAGAATGGTATGCTGAAAGCACGAAACAATTGGATTACTGGATAACGGCGGGCGATACACCGGCGGAAATAGAGGAGGCCTTTGCCGATGTGACAGGTAAGGTCCCGATGATGCCTGAATACGGGCTTGGCTTCTGGCAGTGCAAATTGAGGTATTACAACCAGGAGCAGCTGCTGGAAGTCGCAAGGGAGTATAAGCGAAGGAAGCTGCCCATCGACGTTATCGTCTGCGACTTTTTCCACTGGCCCAAAATGGGTGATTTCAGGTTCGATGAAGAATTCTTTCCAGATCCAAAAGCTATGGTAGATGAGCTAAGGGAAATGGGAATAGAGCTGATGGTATCCGTATGGCCGCAGATTGACCTGCAAAGCGAGAATTATCAGGAAATGAGGCAAAAGAACCTGCTGGTCAAGCCTGAAATGGGCGTCAATATAAGCATGCTGTTCGGAGGCTACAGCAACTTCTTCGATGCGACAAATCCGGCAGCTCGAAAATATGTGTGGGAAAAATGTAAAAAGAATTACTTTGATTACGGTATAAAGATTTTCTGGCTTGATGAAGCAGAGCCGGAATATAACGTTTACGACTTTGATAATTATCGCTATTTTGCCGGCCCCAACGTCCAGATAGGCAATATTTACCCTCAGATGTATTCCAGAGCTTTTTATGAGGGAATGGCTGCGCAAGGTCAGAGGGATATTGTAAATCTCGTCCGCTGTGCATGGCTGGGAAGCCAGCGCTATGGTGCACTGGTCTGGTCCGGCGACATCCACAGCTCCTACGAGGACTTCAGGAAGCAGATCTGCGCAGGGCTTCACATGGGTCTTTGCGGAATACCCTGGTGGACTACTGACATAGGGGGCTTTCACGGAGGAAATCCTGAGGATGAAAGCTTTAGGCAGTTGCTGATTAGATGGTTCCAATATGGGACATTTAGCCCGGTCATGCGCCTCCATGGCGACAGACAGCCGACAGTCCATTTGCGCAGAAAGGATGGGAGCTCCGCATTGTTCACCGGCAACGACAACGAAGTGTGGAGCTTCGGAGAGGAAGCGTATGACATTTTCTCGAAGTACATTAAACTAAGGGAGATGATGCGTCCCTATACCCGTGAATTGATGCGGCAGGCTCATGATAAAGGGACACCCGTAATGAGGACCATGTTCTATGAGTTCCCGGAGGACGAAGTATGCTGGACTTTGAAGGATCAATACATGTTTGGAGGCGACCTGCTGATTGCGCCGGTGGCATATGAAAGCATGACTTCAAGGGAAGTGTACCTGCCGGGTGGTTCAGAATGGACCAGCCTTTGGGACGGCCAAGTCTATAAGGGCGGACAGACCGTGCGAGCTGAAGCGCCTATCGACACAATCCCGGTGTTCTTAAGAGACGGAAAGCATAGCGAATGGGTTGAAGAAATGAAAGGAGAATGAGCATGTTTTTAAGAAAAGTAAAGGTTGAAAATGGAATTGTTCAGGGATTACCGGCAGCCGATCCCCGCATTACAAGCTTTAAGGGGATACCGTTTGCTGCGCCGCCCACTGGAAAAAACCGCTGGCGTGCACCCCAGCCTGCCGATGACTGGGACGGCATTTTTCTGGCACATGATTTTGCTCCTATATCGATGCAGGCGCAGACAGCTTTAGATAAAAGCAATATCTATGCAAGGGAGTGGGCCGTGGATCCTGATATTCCCATGGATGAGGATTGCCTCTACCTCAACGTCTGGACACCGGCATGTAGTGCCGATGAAAAACTGCCTGTGTTTGTATGGTATTTTGGCGGCGGACTGCAAGTGGGGCATACTGCGGAAATGGAATTTGACGGTGAGCGTATTGCCCGTAGAGGTATTGTGGTTGTTACGGTCAACTATCGACTAAATGTTTTCGGATTTTTATGTCATCCTGAAATAACGGCGGAAGCACCTCAGGCACCTGCAAACTTTGGAAACCTTGATCAGCAAGCAGGTACGCAGTGGGTGAAACGTAATATCGCAGCTTTTGGTGGCGATCCCGATAACATTACCATTGGCGGGCAATCTGCTGGTGGAGGAAGCGTATTGAGCCAGCTCACCTCTCCTCAGAACGAAGGTCTGTTTCACAAGGCAATTATTCAAAGCGGAATGTTTACCAAAATTTATCCGGGTAACCCTTTGCCCGGGATCAACCACACCTTTGCAGGGGCTGAGCAATATGGCGCGAGGTTTTTTGAATTTTTGGGGGTATCGTCTCTGGCAGAAGCTCGTAAGCTTGATGCTGAATATATCCTTAATAAATCATTTGAATACCCTGGTCCTTGGATTAAATGGGCTACTGTTGCAGACGGGCAGTTCTGTGACGGCAATGCATTTGAGCAGTTTATTGAAAACAGACGGTGGATGGTGCCGGTACTATTTGGGCACACTTCATCCGAGTTTTTTGCTGTTCCCAACGTCAAGGCTCTTGACAAGTTTAGAAATCTTGCGATTAAAATGTTTGGTGGTGATGCTCAGGAGTATCTTGATCTATGTGGGTTTGAGTCCGGTAACATTGATGAGGTAATAAATAGAGCCTCGGTAAACAGTATAGAATTTGCTATTCGTGTTGCCGGACAGGCTAATAACGACACCGGCGCCAATATGCCGCTTTATTATTATAATTTCGATGCGGAAATACCGGGCTGGGATAACCCAGGGACATTCCACTCGGTCGACCTTTGGTTCTTTTTTGAGACGCTTGCCAAATGCTGGAGGCCCTTTGTCGGTAAGCATTATGACCTGGC
>CAZQCL010000134.1:0-5403 GCA_964592435.1 uncultured Oscillospiraceae bacterium | reverse complement strand
AAAATGGCCGGAATGTATATGAACAAGTACAGGAAAAGCCACGGAATCAATATGGGTGACGCAATTATAGCAGCATCAGCCAAACACCTTAATGCAAAGCTTTATACCTTGAACACAAAACATTTCCCTATGAAAGATATCGATGTAGTCCGGCCTTACTAAAACGGAGGCAAAACTATGGCTTCCGATTTTACCTTTTTTTTATTCATCTCTTGCAATATGAGCATTATTGCAGTTATTATGTAAGGGGTAAAAATATTTCCTGACATGTTAACAATATTGAGAAAGGAACTTCATGTTTTGATTACAATAAAAGAGATTGCTCAAATGTGTGGTGTTTCATCCTCGACGGTATCTAATATATTGAATAATAAGCGGAATGTTAGTGAGGCCACCAGGCAGAGGGTGCTGGAGGTTGTGAAACAAACCGGTTATCAGCCTAATTATTTTGCGCAGGGCATGAGAAAACAAAAGACGAATTTCATCGGTATACTGGCTGAAGATTTGAACCAATTCAGCTCCCCGCCCATTATTGAGGGAATCATGGCTTACTGTGAGGATATGAATTATAGGACAATCCTTATAAACATGCGGCTATATGACAGATGGGGAAGTACATGGTATGACGATGATAATAAATTGCAGTCAGTCCTGAGTCCCGCCATTAAGGAGCTGCGTTCCATAAAAGTGGATGGGATTATGTATGTTGCAGGACATGCCAGGATAATAAACTGCTTTCCTAATGATTTTGAAATTCCGGCTATGGTAGTATATGCATATTCAAAGTCACCTGAATTCACTTCCATCGTAATAGATGACGAGAAGGGCGGATATGATGTCACACGATATCTTATCTCAATGGGTCACAAGAAAATTGGTGTGATAGCCGGAACTGCTGATAACTTGCATACGCAGAAAAGAAGCAAGGGATATCAGAGGGCATTGTTTGAAGATCAAATTCTGTATAATCCTGACTGGATTCGATATGGCGACTGGGAAAGACCGACAGGCTATCAGGAAGCAGAAAAGCTGGTCAATGAAGGAGTTACTGCTATCTTTTGCATGAATGATAATATGGCGGCAGGTCTTTATGATTATCTGGAAGAACATGATATGAAGGCAGGAGAGGATGTTTCCGTCGTTGGATATGACAATAAAGAGATTTCCGAGTATTTAAAGCCTGACCTTACTACAAATGGAATACCTTTTGTTGAAATCGGCAGAAAATCCGCTGAAATCATGATAGAAACCCTGACACAAGATAGTGAAAACAGAAACCAGAAGATCATCAGGATGCCATGCGAGTTGATTATACGCAATTCCGTCAAGAGAATATAAGTAAAACGGTTGACTATGAAAGAATAAATGGCAAACATAAGGAACAGATGTAATCATATAAATGGATACATCTGTTATTTTTATGCATTTACATGAAAATCTATCTAACATTCAAAATATGATAAAAACGATTTACAGATAATAATAAATCCAAAACAAGATGTTGGATTATCAATAGTGCACAAATGTAAGGCGGTAAAATATTAAATAATGCTAAAAACGTACAAATATTTCTAGATTTTTATTGACAATCGCATAGGCGTAGGTATATAATTCTTACATAGGGTAAATTGATTTACAAATATAATGCATAGATAAGGAGTCAAAGGGGTATTTATGGGCAGAATCGTTGTAAAAACAGCAGAAAAAAGAATACCCGTAACCAGGAATTTATACGGAATTTTTATTGAAGACATTAACAGAGCAGGAGATGGCGGATTGTATCCTGAGATGATCAGAAACAGGACCTTTGAGGATTCCATACCGCCGAAAGATTGTACAGCGGTGGATAATGGCTATGCAATAGTATCGGATTCCGGCTGGCGCGATGAATTCAACCATGGAGAGGGATTATCCAGATGGGTTCGTGACAATAATACAGCCTATACATCTATACCTGCATGGTATTGCCAGGGAGCCAGAATGGAGCTGGACACCGGGGATACATTGAACAGGCATAGGCAGGCAGCTCTGTCGGTTGCTTTTCAGAAGGGAGGCTGCATCTGGAATACCGGATACTGTGGCATCCCTCAAAGAGCCGGCGCATCATATGTTTTTTATATGTTTGTTAAGTCAGATGAAGAGAAAAAGCTGACGGTATCAATAAAAAAGGGAGATCAAACCTTTTGCA
The DNA here is from genome assembly GCA_964592435.1 of uncultured Oscillospiraceae bacterium. Classification (GTDB taxonomy): domain Bacteria; phylum Bacillota; class Clostridia; order Acetivibrionales; family DTU013; genus JAAYBT01. The sequence goes on along the minus strand of CAZQCL010000134.1, from coordinate 3,215 downwards.
GTACAGAATTTGTGGTGAGCGGTGAGAAATATTGTCGATATGATGCAGTATTGACAGCGATAGAAGACTCAACAGATGCAAAACTTGAGATTTGCTGCCACGATGGTGGAGAAATCAAATTTGGTTTTATATCACTGATGCCTGCTGATACATATAGGGGGCATGGATTGAGAAAAGATATCGTTGAGAAACTAAAAGCTTTGAACCCGAAATTCTTGAGGTTTCCCGGCGGCTGCATTGTGGAAGGATTCAGCCCGGCGACGGCCATGTGTTTCCGCAATACTGTCGGACCTGTATGGGAACGCCCTGGTCATCTGCTAATGTGGCATTATCGTACTTACAACGGGCTAGGATTTCATGAGTACTTGCAGCTTTGCGAAGATTTGGATATGGAGCCTCTGTATGTCTTTAACTGCGGCATGACATGCCAGGCTAGGAACTCTGTCCTGATGGAAGGACAGGCGCTTGAGGACATGATCCAGGATACGCTTGATGCCATTGAATATGCAGTTGGCACTGAGGACAGTAAATGGGGAAGGCTTCGCGCAGAAATGGGCCATCCTGAACCATTTAAGATGAACTATCTGGAAATCGGGAATGAAAATTCCGGACCTGATTATGAAGAACGATATTTAAGGTGCTATGAAGCAATCCATCAGCGTTATCCCTGGATCAAATTCGTAGCTAATACCCATGTCGAGGAGCACGGATTGCCTGTGGACATTGTGGATGAGCATTTTTACAACACGGCTGAATATTTTGCGGAAAACACACATTATTACGACAACTATGATAGAGAAGGACCTGAAATATTCCTGGGTGAGGTTTCCGTGGTCAGAGGTTATGTCGGCCAGTTATATGGCGCTCTTGGTGAAGCCGCGTTCCTTATTGGCGCGGAAAGGAATCAAGATGTGGTCTCTTTTATTTCCTATGCGCCGCTTTTGGAGAACGTGAATTACAATGCATGGTTCCCAAATATGATCCGTTTCAACAATTCAGAAAGCTTTGCGATTCCATCTTATTATGTCTGGAAACTGTTTGGCAATAACAGGGGTGAGTATGTTGTGAATTCTATAGAGGAAACAAAAGATATTTATCGGCCTGTGAAAGGAATGGGATCTATAATGGGAGCGCCAGGGCTGCGCTTTCGCAATTCGAAATGGAATGGGAAGGAAGTTAAAGTTACACATGAGCTGATGGGGCGTGCTGAGGCACGGGCAGATGGCTTCTGCGTAACAGCGCCGGATGAAGAGCAGATAGAGGAGAGCAGAAAAATATCACGCATTGACCCGGAAAAAGTCTTTTTGGTCTTTGGGGAAGAGGAAGTCACGGAAGGTATTTTTGAGATAGAGGTCTTTGCGGATCCTGGAAGAGAAATAACAATCGGTGTTTATAGTTCAAGAGTTCCCAAACAGGTTTATGTATCTGATGAAACAGATCCTCCGAGAGATTGGAATGCACAGAACGTGAATCCGTTCCTGTGGAAGATTAAAGACGGGATAAGTACTTTCGAGGAAAAAGCATTTCCCAATTGCATAGAATTATCGGCTGCAGCCAAAGCAGAATTGAAAATAGGAGAGTTTAACCAGTTTCGCTATGAAGTAAACGGGAAAGAGATGCTCTTATACCTAAACGGAAAGCTTCTGCATGAGGCATCAGTACCGGCTTTTAAAGCCTTAACCTCTATAGCAGGTGATACGGACTCGGAAATCATCATTAAAGTAGTCAATATGTCAGAAGAAGATGATGAGATTGAAATTTTGCTGGATTGTGATGTTGAGGATGATTATGAAGCATATGTGGTCAGTGGTGAAAAAACTGCAGAAAACAGCTTTGAACGCCCACAGAATGTATGTGATGTTATCCATAGACTAACCGGTTCGGCTAGAAAATTTGCCTATAAGGCGCCTGCGCTTTCTGCCAATGTGATCCGGCTAAAAAAGCGCACTTAAGGCTCGGCTAAAAAATTACTTCCGCTTCTTTTAATGGATTTCTGCTTCGCAGAAATGCTACACTAATGAAACATTTTGCTTTAGCGAAATCTATTGGGGAATGGAGCGGACTGGTCGAAAACTACGTTTGCTGCTCGCCCATGCAGCCTGGATAGTGTAGTTCCCTGTAAATGATTAGCGGAAGTTATTTTTTAACGATGCCTAATTTATTTTTATATAACAGGGGGGCTGTGTGGATGAGGGTGATTCAGGATAGGAAAAAGGCCAGAGCATTTCGAGAATTTCTATATATTGTACCTTTTCTGGCTATAGTAGCAATTTTTTCCTACTATCCGCTGTATGGATGGTTCTATGCTTTTTTTGATTACAAACCACCATTTCCATTAACATGGGATAAGTTTGTCGGATTTAAATGGTTTGTAACGATGGTATCAAACAAGGTCAGAATTACTCAAGTACTGGAAGTATTGAGGAATACGTTTGCAATCAGTGGAATAAGCCTTGGATTTTCTTGGTTTCCAATGGTGTTTGCAATATTTCTTAATGAAATAAAGTTTCCAAAATTCAAGAAATTTGTACAGACAGTTACTACACTACCGAACTTTATCAGTTGGGTCTTGGTATATTCTATTGCATACTCTGTATTTAGCAGCACAGGTGCAGTTAATGTTGTGGCGATGAATCTGGGATTGCTCGAGGAACCGGAGATATTTCTGGCATCCTCTGAACACATATGGTTCAAGATGTGGTTATGGCTGACATGGAAGAATGCCGGCTGGGCAGCTATTATGTATATTGCCGCCATTGCCGGTATTGATGAAGAGATGATTACGGCAGCGAAGGTTGACGGTGCTTCCAGGATGAAAATCATATGGCATATTACGATTCCGAGCCTGTTGCCTACTTATTTTGTAATCATTATGTTGAATCTGGCAAACTTCCTGTCTAATGGTTTTGAGCAGTTCTATGTCTTTCAGAATGCGTTTAACAAGGATTATATTCAGGTCCTGGACCTGTATGTATACAATCTGGCCATGGGCAACGGCGGCTATTCTCTGTCCGTAGCAATCAGTATGTTTAAGAGTGTTGTCAGTATTATACTCTTGACTACTTCCAACGGAATTTCAAAACTGGTTAGAGGACAGGGTTTTATTTAGACAATGCTCGGCTAAGAAATTACATCCGCTTCTATCAAATGGGAATGGAGCGGTTAGTCCCCGGCAATTTCATATAGAAATTGTCCGGTATGTTCCAAGTAAATGA
>CAZQCL010000133.1:0-5419 GCA_964592435.1 uncultured Oscillospiraceae bacterium | reverse complement strand
GCCTATGCGCCTAGCCTAAATAATCTCTGGAAATGCCTTGGGAACGCCTCTGGGAGCGCCTCTGGAAATGCCTTGGGAATGCCTCTGAGAACACCTCTGAAAACATCTCTGAAAATGCCACTGAGAATATTCCCCATTCCTTAATCTAAGGCTTTTGAGATGCAACCTTACTATAATTTAGCTCCGCAATATATAGCGGCATACTTTCATGCATACCCGCAATATATCGTGCTGCGAAACTCAAAATATGTTACATCGTAAAATGCCCATAATCTACTTAGCCAAAACGGCATCTTTTATGACATCCTCAGGTACAATAATAACAAAATCGCCATCGTAGCTGCTATATGCAATTCTCACACTAATGTTACCAGTCATCTCATCTTCAATCTCTGCTTCGTAAGACAGCATTTTCATATTAACCGCTATATAGTTTATCAAGTATGTGGTTCTGTTTAGAGAAATTTCCACCGAAAAACCATCAAACTTCACATCATCGTTTAAATACTCATTGTATCCAAAATCCTGTTGCTCAATAGCTTTTTCAAACATATCCATTAAAAACACATCCCCCTTGAGCAGGATTTCGTCATCGTATTCACTATCGATCTGATTGAGCCCAGTGCACAAAATATCATTGTTGTTTATTGCATTATTATCGGCCTTACCTTTTAGCAGCGACTTGTATTCTGCATCAGTGTACGTGCGTTTATCCCATACACCAGTCAGCGGATTTAGCGTGTATGATGCATTATCGGCATAGTAAGCAGCCGTTGATACCTGTATACCGGCAATTTTCATCAAGAAATCCATTTGCATCTTTTGGCCTGTTATGTCCAAAGCTGTTGTCGCGTTAACAGCTACATCCACACCGGGGTCACCGGATGCAGTATTAACTGTCAAATCTATGTCCTGTTTAAGTTTTTTAACCTTTGCCATTTTCTCATCTGATTTGTTCAATATTTGCTTTATGCTGTCGTACTTGGCTTCGTCGCATATAAGGGCTGCCCTTGTCCTGCCATCCCAAACAACCTTTTTACCCATTGTTTCAGCTACAAAACGGAGCGGTATGTATGTTGAATTTCCGTAAAGAATAGGGGCAGCATTGAGTAGTATCGATTCGTCATTTACAAAGGCATCCTTTTGCCCTATCAGCAAATAAATCTTCGTCTGACCGTCCCACACGGTGACGCTTTTTTCTTCATGATTGTAAATGATATGCTCATCATCGTTGGGTACACCGAGCTTAATGAGCAATTCTCTTAATGGCAGCAGTGTACTGTTGTTGACGGAAATCGGCACATTTGCAAACTTCTCAAGCTTGCCATCCATAATAATCTTGACATCCGGTACTTCAATCGGATTCGATGCCTGTTCGGCTGCAGCAAAAACATTGCCGGTCATTAATAGCACTATTGTCATCATGAGTATATATGATATTATTCCCTTTGTTTTCTTTATCCCCATATCTTTCCTCCACTGAGATACTATTTCCTTTTATTGTAACATCCAAGCCTTCTCAGTGTCAACTATGCAACATTTATACCTCGAGCTTAGGAAATAGAATTTCCTTTGATGATTTCAATCAACCCTTCCTTTGACATCAATCACAACAAGCTCGGGTGGGTTAAATACGCGCGGTACAAGAAGAGGATTAGAAGCTCCGCGGCTCACGATATGCGTTAATGAGTCGTGTTTGTACATTCCTCCGGCATATTTGGGAAACCACCCCTGATCCGGCGCATACAACCCGTTTAGAAGTAGCGGGATACGTATTTGCCCCCCGTGTGAATGTCCGGAAACCACCAGGTCAAAATCATATTTTCTATACTCATCAATCCGCTCGGGGCGATGAGTCAAAAGAATCCTAAACCCGGGTTCATTCAGCAATGGCAGAAATGCACCTTCCATTTTATCAGCCCAATCGGGTGTCGGGCTTTCAAACAGCTCAATATCCGGGTCATCGATACCTGCAAAGGTAATCATCGTATCACCGGCCATCCTTTGCTCGTATTCACCCTCAAGAACCTTTACCCCATAGCTGCGGATGACCTCTTTTATGGACTCGACATCAAAGGACCAAAGCTCATGGTTTCCTGTAACGTAATATGTAGGTGCAATTCCCCTGATCCCTTCCAGCAGTAGTCGTACACCCCTGATCGGTATCTTGTCATCTGCGATATCGCCGACGAGTAAAAGTACATCCGGCTGCTGCTTTATTATCAGTGATACAAGCTCGCTCTGATTCTCCCCATAAATATGGCTGTGCAGATCTGTGATCAATACGATTCTGAAGGATTCCCCCGCCTTCATTTTATCTGTTTGGACGGTATACCTCCGCACTATCAAACCGTTATAAAAAGCGGCAAAGGCAAGTATGACCGCAAGGCCGATACTTACTAGTATTATGGTTTTCTTTTTTTTCACTAAAAACGATTTTCCAACATTATTCGCCGCTTCTGTTCCCGTATTCAAAGTTTATTCAATGTCCTCGTTTTTCTGCCGGAATCCGGCTCATGTCCTGCGCTATTTTCACTACTCTCCCTCACCGGTTCTACCAAGGTTTTTATCTAATTTTCGCATACTGTAGGGCACCGTATAACACTTATTGGTTTTATGGTATGCTCTTCGATCTATTTTCCGGCATTATACCCATTCCTGTAAATATCATATCACAGACATTGCAAAAAATCGCTCGAATCTCTATGTACAAAAAACAAGATTGAACACCTTTATATTAGTCCCACTATTTCCCTTTCAGGCCGACCAAATCCCTTTTAAAACGCCTCACCTTATCAATGTCACGATTCATTAGCAGCATACCATACACCTCAAGAGAGATACTTAGTCCATAACCAAGTCCACATATGAAATCCGGCAGAACTGCAAATTGCTTGAGGATTATTATACTACTAAAGATAACAAGTCCCAAAATCAATTGCCAATTTAACTTTTTTTTCATAATCTCACACCCCTTCTATAACTTTCGATAATAGTATATTTTCAGAAATCCTTTCACCACAGCCGTATATATCAAAGCTCCCAGCAACGAAAAGAAAACTGTCTGATCAAAGAAGCCGGCAACGACTGCTGCGACAGCCAAGCCTAATATACATGCCGTCATTCCCCATGCACCGGACTTTTGCATGATCATAAGTCTGCGCTCATCGTTTTCTTCAATAAATAGTTTCTTTAATGACTCTTCTTTCCTCGCAGATACAATGTATTTGACAATGACTATTAATATTCCAGCCTCAATTCCCGCGAAAGCTCCTGTATGAAAGCCTCTGATAAAATCGGGAATGACCGTGCCTTTGCTAAGAGCTAAAGCAAAATAGAGCAAAGCTATACAAATAAAAATCGCCAGCAACCAGATAATCCTTACGCGGATTTTCCTTTTGAATTTATCCATTTTAAAAATCCTCCACTTCTGAAAAATCAAATATTTCCTCAATCGACAGCCCAAAATATTTTGCGATTTTGTATGCCAACACCAGTGAGGCCGTATATTTCCCTCTCTCAATCGAGGTGATTGTCTGCCTTGTCACACCAACAGCCAGCGCCAGCTCTTCCTGTGACAATTTTTGCTGTTTGCGCAGTTCCGGTATTCTTGTTTTCAAATAATCCCTCCTTACAAAACTAATAAAAATGCAAAGCACGCTTTGCATTTTTAGTATAGTATGCTTTGCATATAATGTCAAGTAAACTTTGCAGAAAATATATCTCAGTTTCCTTTGCTCCGATCGCGAATCAGATCCGTTAGTATATTACAATAATATACATACAGCTCATGCAACGCCCTGGTACAAACCGTATAAAGCAGTCTCCTATTGGTTTACGTTTCCCACCTGCCGCTTTTTTTAGAGCCCAGTCTTCTAATGCGCTTGTTATCCTGGAGGAGCTGTAAACGCCTTTGGACGGAGGCTGCAGTTAATCCTGTCAGTCTGGAGAGATCCTTCACAGTGTAATTACCATTCTCTTTTACCAATTCAAAAATCTGTTCCGCTTCTATCTCAATTGCTGTCGATTTCGAAATATCCGGCCTCAATTTCGTCTTATATCTGTACTGCAACCCTGTTTCCCTCACCGCAATACAAGCGGCGCGCCTGTAAATAGTCAGTTTTACATACATTCCGTCTTCGGATAATTCCGGCGCTCTCAGACCTTCTCCTTCGCAAGCCTCTCTGATCCTTGGTATGCCGCTTCCCCATTGTTCTATAATTCCGGCCTCCCGAAAAATTTTTGCTATTACTTTATTTCTGATCTCCGACCTTCCCGCATAAATCTCATCAACCGTGATCGATTTAGGCAGTCCGCCGGGAGATACCACATCTATTCGGGAATTGTATATAGCAATTTTTATGTCTGAGCCTGATATGGAATAATCTCTATGAATGAGAGCATTTACAATAGCCTCTCTGAATACTTCCTCCGGTATTTCGAGGATGTCCCTTCGTTTGAGTCCGTTTCCGGAAATCACTCCGGCTATATTGATATGGCTTTTTATAAAGCCTATCGCTGCATTAAGCTGGCTGAATATATCCCCTGAATATTCTTTCCTGTCAATGAAATCAAGAACTGAATCTCCCATGAATCTGGCGCACTTTATGCGGCAATGTTCCATCTCACCCAGTATGATTCCCGCAGCATTGGAAAAATATCTGACATTTCCGTCAGGAACGATTAAATTCAGGCCTTCAAGCTTCCCATCACTAATTTTTTTACCTAATACATTTTCAAGCAGATCCGATAAATCCGCCACTCCGTCCTCATCAATCTCTCTGAAAATATCCTCGTCGAATGCTTTATTCAGTCTTCGTCTTTCCAATTCCTGTAGAATCTCATAATCCGCTGCTTTGTTGGTTTTCCCGACACGAATATACGTACCATTGACTTTACCTTCATTTTTCAAATAATACGGGGGAGTATTCCCAGGATAAATACGAATAACAACAACTGTTTTATTATCGATCTTATAAGTGTAGATTTCCGGTATCAGCATTGGAAATACACAATCATGAATGCTATTTGAGATACGGTCCAGGTATTCATCGATCCTGTTTTCATCAACCCCAACGATATTCCTTTTATCATTTACGCCAATGATAATATAGCCTCCGGCTCTATTGGCAAAGGCACAAACCGTCTTGGGTATTTGATTCTTCTGAGGAAAACCTGCCTTAAACTCAACTGTTTTGCTCTCTCCGGCACGAATTAATTCTCTGATCACAAAACCACACCTTACACTGCATTATAATACTTGTATTATATCATTTCCCATGTATAATTCAATTTATTATTCATTTTATTATTCGCTTATTATTCGAAGAAATTGATTTTTTAGAAATAGATGGTATGCTTAATTGGATTATGCGAAGCACTTGTCAAGGCTATATGACGCTTTTACCCCTGCTGTTCA
>CAZQCL010000132.1:0-5477 GCA_964592435.1 uncultured Oscillospiraceae bacterium | reverse complement strand
AGCTATATATCATGTTCTCTCTTTCACTTTTCATGTAGCATATCTCCAGCGGCTCGAAAACAATCATATCATCTTTAGGTTACAAACAGAGCGGTAGTACATTTACGATAAATTATTATCATGTATTATTGTTTTTTACGATTAATCACGTTGTTTCATTGATTTAGTAAATTTATGAATATAATTTTGTTATGTTATAATACAGTATAGAGAAAAACAGAAACGAATTCATGCTGTGAGGTACATATGAAGAATATTAATGATTATGAAATGCCGCCTGTCTTAAGAGATTTTCTAAGCTACATGCAAACTATTAAGGGTAAATCCCAGAATACTGTTAAGGTATACTTTTATGACCTGAGAGTTTTTTTGCGCTTTATGAAGCTTCATAGAAATTGTGTTGATAAAGATGATGACTTTAAAGATATAAAAATCGACGATATTGACATCCCCTTTCTACAGACAATTACATTGAGCGATTTGTATGCTTTTATGGCCTATGTTAGCAACGATAGAGACAATTCCTCCTACGCGCGTGCCAGAAAAGTCGCCAGCCTCAAGGCCTTCTTTAAATATCTAACCCACAAGGCTAAGGTGTTGGATTCAAACCCGGCAATTGAATTGGAGTCTCCCAAAATACTCAAGCGACTCCCCCGCTACCTAAATATCGAGGAGAGTAAGCAATTGCTGAACTCTGTTGAAGGACAGTTTTCAACACGGGATTATGCTATTATTACTCTATTTTTGAATTGCGGGCTGAGATTATCCGAATTGGTTGGAATAAATCTAAATGATGTCAGAGAAACGTCCCTAACCGTCATCGGCAAGGGTGATAAGGAGCGAAGCGTACCGCTTAATAACGCATGTATAAAGGCTTTGCGGGATTATATGGATGATCGCCCCAGAGATGCGGTAAAGGACAGAAATGCACTGTTCCTTAGTGCCCGAAAGCAACGTATTAGCAAGGAATCTGTGCAGAAAATCGTCAAAAAATATATTAAGGCTGCAGGCTTGGATACTAAGCGCTATTCCACCCATAAGCTGCGCCATACTGCCGCAACATTGATGTACAGGTATGGAAACGTTGATATCAGAGCTTTACAGGAGTTACTTGGGCATGAAAGCATCTCCACTACCCAGATTTATACACATTTGGATAGCAAACAGCTTAAAAATGCTGTAGACAGCAATCCTCTGGCTGATTTTGATAAGGATGACGAATAAAAGATGATTATTTACATATGAAATAAAGTTCATTATAATAGAAAACATTATGGTAATGAAATGTTTCGGAACATTATATTGCCCGTGGCGGTCAAATCTATTGAAATCTAATGTTCGGGAGCTATTATTTGAGCTATTTAAGGAAATACATTTATTTATATTATGAGAGTTATGAGGTTGACTATAAATGGATTTGCGCAAGTTTTATTTTAATTTAACTGTAATTGTGTCTGTAATGTTGTTTTTACTTGGGGCAGGGGTACTGTATTATGTTAATGCTAATTTTGCTGATACTGAAGTTGCAGCCCTATCCCCCGATACATCATTTAGAAGTATTTTCCAGCCGCTGGTGCAGAGCAAGAGGCCTTTTAATGTTTTATTGCTAGGCGGAGATAAAGTAAGCAAAAATTCGGATACGATGATGCTGGCGAATTTTGATCCGGAAACAATGAAAATCAATATTATGTCTATCCCCCGCGATACCATGGTCAAAATTAAAAACAGAGAGCATAAAATCAATTATGCCTACCCCAGCGGAGGTGTGGAGCTTGCCGCAGAAACAGTATCAGAATTACTCGATGTCAACATAAAGTACTACATATTTGTCGATACAGCAGCTTTCAGAGAAATAATAGATTTGCTCGAAGGCGTTGATTATTACGTACCGGCTAATATGGATTATGATGATCCGACACAGAATCTGCACATCCACCTTAAAAAGGGCCAGCAAACATTAAACGGAGCTGAGGCAGAGCAATTCGTGCGTTTTCGCAAGCCTAACAGATGGAATAGTGAGATCAGAAAATACTATGATGGAAGTGATATAAAGAGGACAGATGCACAACGTGACTTTATGAAGGAGCTAATGCTACAAAAGCTGAACATTCAGTATCTTCCTAAGCTGACAAGCGTTATAAATACGATTTTTGATAATGTGGAAACAAACTTTACCCTTAACGAAGTTGTTCGATTGACCGGCTTTATTAGTAAATTTAATATCAACAATGTTGATTTTCTACAAATGCCCGGCGTGAATTATGATGCATCACCCTGGTATTATCTATGTGATGTTAAGGAGTCCAGGGCTCTTATGGCGGAAAGGTTCCCCGGTGAGGATTCCTTCGTGACAGTTGATGTGGGTTTAAGAGATTCTTATACGAAAATGAAAAGGCCTACTGCCCCCAAACCAGCAGTAACTGCTAATAATACACAGCCAGGTTCTTCAGAGGAAGACAATCCGTCAAATGCTGAAACCTCTATAACAGGATCGGATCAGGATCCATAACCATAAAATGCAACCGCAAAAGCCTTAAAAAAAAAGAACCCGGCTTATGGAACCGGGCTAAAATTGCTTTACTTCTATGCAAACTACATCAAATATGCAAACTACATCAAATCATTTTAGTCCGCAAAACACCTTGTATGCGTTGTATGTGGAATAAATGTCGACCTTGCTGGTGATTTCAAAGGGCGAATGCATGGAAAGTACAGGAATACCGCAATCCAGTACGTCAATGCCGAGGTTAGCCGCATATTGTGCGATTGTTCCTCCCCCACCTTCATCTACCTTTCCAAGCTCACCTGTTTGCCATATTACTTTATTATCATTAAAGAGCTTTCTGACCTCCCCTATGAATTCGGCGCTGGCATCACTGGAATCGTATTTCCCTCTGGAACCGGTATACTTCTGTAACACAATCCCCCTCCCTAGATACGTGGCATTCCTTTTCTCATATACGCTCTCATAATTGGGATCCACTGCTGCGTTTACATCCGCAGATAGCATTTTTGACTTTGAAAGACATGAGCGAACCTTCAAATCAGAGTAATTATCAGTGCTAAGGGCAATCAGATTGGCTATAAAGTCCGGTAACAGATTTGATTGCGCTCCGGTATTTCCCATACTTCCAATCTCTTCCTTATCCGTCAAAAGGCATACAGCGGTCCGTTCGGGAACCTCAATGTCAATAACTGCTTTTAAAGCAGGATAAGCACATACTCTATCGTCCTGCCCGTACCCCCCCACCATGCTTTTATCAAAGCCAACGTCCCTGGACTTTTGAGCCGGCACAATCTCAAGCTCTGCAGATTGAAAATCTTCTTCTACAATACCGTATCTTTTATTTAGCATATTGAGAATGTTCAGTTTAACCTTTTCTTTCACCTTTTCATCCTTATATGGGATGGAGCCTAATAAAAGGTTCAGGCCTTCACCTGTGACAGCTTCGCTCATCTTCTTCTGCATCTGCTCTTTTGCAAGGTGGGGCAACAAATCTGTAATATTAAAAACAGGATCGTCCTCCTCCTCGCCAATAACAATCTCAACCGGTGTGCCATCGCCCTTGATCACGATGCCGTGAATGGCAAGAGGTATCGTAAGCCATTGATACTTTTTGATACCGCCGTAGTAGTGGGTCTTAAAGAATGCCAGCCCGGTGTCCTCGTAAAGCGGATTCTGCTTAAGGTCGATACGAGGCGAATCAACGTGAGAGCCAAGAATGTTGACACCGTCTTCAAGCGGACTTTTACCGATTACTGCAAATACGGCGGATTTATTACGGTTAATGTAATAAACCTTTGTGCCCGGCGTCACCCTTGCATTCTTTTTCATAAGATCATCCAGCGGAACGAATCCAACGGAATCGGCTAGCTTCTTTGCATTTGTGATAAATTCTCTCTCAGTCTTTGAGCTATCCAAAAAGGCCTTATATTCCTCACTAAAATCAAAACTCATTTTAATTTCAGTTTCAGTAGCTGTTTCCCATATGGTTTTTTGTTTAAAGAAAAGCTTTTCCTGCAACTTTTCTCCCTCTGTTTTCATTTCATCCATTTCCTGGATCCTCCTGTGTATAGTATTATCTTCTTAATGTCCTATCATTAATTATTGAGAATCCTCCCAACCATTTTATTATATACCTTATTTTTCTTTTTGTGAACTAGTTGCATTTTATCATTAAATATTTGATTTTGACAATTATCAATGCTAATCTATATAGGTTAGATTAAGGAGGTTACAATATGTTTGATTGTCATATGCACACAAAATTTTCAACAGATAGCCTAATGGATCCGTCAATAGCCTGCAAAACAGCAATTGGTCTTGGACTTGACGGTATTGTATTCACTGATCATCTGGATTATGATTATCCCGAAGAGGAATTCGTTTTAAATATAGACGATTATTTTTCTGAAATGGAAGCTGTAAAGTCATTATACTCAAATAAATTAAAGATACTTCATGGTGTAGAGGTTGGTATACAGCCTCATGTCCTTGAGGATTCATTAAAAGTTGTCACTAGCTATCCATTTGACTATGTGTTGGCGGCCGTTCATATCATAGATGGCTTTGATCCTTACATGAGAGAATACTATAAGGGAAAGACAAAGCATGAAGCATATGAGCTATATCTGCAAAAGATTTATACAATGATAAAAACCTTCAAATCCTTTGATATGGTTGCACATTTCGAATACATCATACGATATGCCTGTTATGATGATAGGATGTTAAGATATGCAGAACACAAAGATATTCTCGATGCAATCTTATCTGAACTGGTTAGTCAGGGACGCGGCTTTGAACTAAATACAGGAACATATAGAAAAAACCCACCGGATATAGAATATGACTTCGAGGTTCTTAGACGTTACCGTCAGCTGGGAGGAGAGCTAATCTGCCTTGGCTCTGATGCACACAAGCCAGAAAATATCGGCGTTAGATTTACATACTACGCCCAGATGCTCCGGGATGCCGGATTCAAGTATACTGTACATTTTGAGAATAGAAAGCCTGTGTTTGACCCATTATAATGTCATATGCTAATATCAATAATTAAAATGGATAATGGCATAATCCTTATGTCAGCGTTTGAAGACATCGTACGGCTAATCAATTACTCCTCCGCCGACAACATCCTCTCCATTGTAGAAAACTACCGACTGACCCGGTGTTATCGCGCGCTGAGCTTCATCAAAAGTTACATGGACACGGCCATCATCCAAAGGAGCAAGCAGTGCATCGGCTTCCCTGGCAGAATACCGAATTTTCGCCTTAACCCTCATTTCGTAGGCTAGATTCGGTAGAGAAATAAAATTCACATCAGATGCTGTCAATTCAGATGAAAACAGGTCGTTTTTATCCCCGAGCACAACGGCATTGTCCTCCGGCCTGATTGCAACGACAAACATTGGCTTCCCGAAGGTATTACCCAGCCCCTTCCTCTGCCCTATCGTGTAATGTATAATTCCTTTAT
>CAZQCL010000131.1:0-5545 GCA_964592435.1 uncultured Oscillospiraceae bacterium | reverse complement strand
GTGGAGCCTTTCAATAAAGTAACCGCTTTTGCTTCGCAATGCAAAAAGCTCCACTGGTGTGGAGCCTTTCAATAAGGTAACCGCTTTTGCTTCGCAACGCAAAAAGCTCCACTTTCGTGGAGCCTTTCAATAAGGTAACCGCTTTTGCTTCGCAAAACGCTTTGGTGACCCATAGGGGACTCGAACCCCTGTTACCGCCGTGAGAGGGCGGTGTCTTAACCGCTTGACCAATGGGCCGAATATGCAAGAAACATTATAACATGTGCTTTATTCATTTTCAAGAGCTAATTTTAAACCATGTGCTTATCGTGTGATAATGTCACCCTATTAACTATCGTGAGAAAATGTCACCCCTCAGCCTCGCGATGTCAATATTTAAAAATGAATACACCCAATTTTATTGTGCAAATTTTTGACTATGGGACTGAAATTCTCCACAAATAATCCGTCAATTACTTAAATTCTTATTTCTTCACATTATCTTGCTTCATGATTTCGCCATATTTCATCCACATTTTTGTGTTTTTTGCTGGAGCAATCATTGAACTATGCTGAATCTATGGTAGTATATTATCATTACGAAAAACATTTAACACACACAATTATGAAAAGGATTGGGATTTTGTTAATGAAAGATTATTTTGACATACTACAGATTGATGGAAATGCATCAGAACAGACTATAAAGCAAGCATATGAGAATATGAACAGACAATATCCGGCTAAGCAGTATCCCGAAAAAAACAGAGATATTCAGGAAGCGTATGTGATGCTCAGTGATGATGCTACAAAAAGCGCCTGCATCGACTTTCACCGAATGGAGCCTTCATCAAGAATTATTTATATGGCTGCTCAGCAATCAATCATGAATGACAGAGGTGACGAAGCTGCAAAGGCTCTGGAAAGAGCAATCAAGACAGAGCAGCATAAAACCCATCTGTATTATCTTCTTGGGGTTGCATATATGAACAGTGAAAGGCCGCGTAAAGCAGTCAAAGCATTTGAGCAGGTGATTGGAAGATATCCCGACGATCTGTATCTTAACTTATATTATTCAAAGGCCTGTCTGGATGCAAAGTACTATAAAAAGGCAATTGAATCTGCAAAAAGAGGATATGCATTGGATAGTGACAATTTCCTTTCAGTTTACTGTCTGGTTGAAGGATATATGTATTCCCGGAAATTTGATGAAGCGATTAGAGTTCTGAAGAAGGCTTTTAAAAATCCAGCTTTTGAGGATCGCCGATATAACATTTGCGCAAAATTGTCCTATGCTTATTTT
Source organism: uncultured Oscillospiraceae bacterium (assembly GCA_964592435.1). Classification (GTDB taxonomy): domain Bacteria; phylum Bacillota; class Clostridia; order Acetivibrionales; family DTU013; genus JAAYBT01. The sequence goes on along the minus strand of CAZQCL010000131.1, from coordinate 4,263 downwards.
CTAAAGAATAAGTTTGATGAGAGCCTGAAATATATGAAGCAGCTTTCTAAGATCAGTACAGATGGGGATGAAATAAATGAATCAGGCATGATGTTCATCGAAGTACTTGATTTCTATTTGGAGCATCAGATGTTTGCGGAAGCGGATACTTGTGCAGGAGTCATTATGGAATTGTTACCAGATCGGAGTGATATTGCGGATATAAAGAATGGGCTGGAAACAATCCTTATGATGTTGCCTGAATATACCGAATTTGAGGAGGATGACTTTATACCGGACGGGCTGAAAGGATTGATCGCCAATGAGATTTTCCCCGAAGAATCCACGCAAATGACACAGGAACAAAAGTATGCCTACAGAGTACTAAGCGAATATCAGATTTTAAATGACTACAGCAGCTACCCGATTGCTTTACGATACATGAAAAATAATTATCCCAATTTGTATGATCTAAAAAGTGATTTTTTAGATGCAATTCAAGATACAAAAGAGAGAAAGAAGATGACAAACAAGAACAAGGCTCTGTTCTATCGATATCATAATGTTATTGAGGATATGGTCGAGCAATGGGGGGAAGAGTTCGACGAGGACTACGGCGAAGACTATGATGAAGATGACTGGGATAGAGATTAACAATAAGGCAAGGGTAAGTGCTGGGGTAATGGGACCTTGAACCAGGTTTGTTTTTGCCGAGATTAGGAGGCTAAACCGATTATGCGGCTGGATAGGGTGTTATCTAATTCCGGATTCGGTACCAGAAGTGAAATCAAGAAGATTGTTAGAAAGGGTATGGTTAGCGTTGACGGCAATACAGTCAAAGATTCCTCCCTCCATGTGGATCCCCGGAATAGCGTTATTGAAATAAATGGGGAGCGTCTGTGTTATAGGGAATTTCAATATATAATGATGAATAAGCCTGCCGGAGTTATATCCGCTACCTCTGACATCAGGCAGAAAACAGCTGTTGACCTGTTGCCGGAGAATTATTTGAGCTTTAATCTATTTCCGGCGGGAAGGCTTGATATTGATACGGAAGGGCTGCTCCTTCTCACCAATGACGGACAAATGACCCATGAATTGCTATCACCTAAGAAGCATATTGATAAGAGGTATTACGCTCTGATAGAGGGAGTCGTAACACAGGAAGATGTCAGAAGCTTTAAAGAGGGAGTGGTTCTGGATGACGGATATAGAACCATGCCATCGGAGCTGAAGGTTATCAGAGCAGGAACAGGGTCACAGGATTCTTCTCCTAATGGGAGTAATCTCCGCTCAGAAATTGAGTTGATATTGCACGAGGGGAAATATCATCAGGTGAAAAGAATGTTTGAGGCAGTCGGCAAGAGGGTCATATACTTGAAAAGGATTCAAATGGGCGGACTTAAGCTGGATGAAGCATTGAAAGTGGGAGAATGCAGAGAGCTGACCCCAGAGGAGATCCTGCTTTTAAGCTGCAAGAACCCGGACACGGGAGCCTGAAGCATCAAAGGCACCATGCCGTGCATCGTAAAAAGTAATAGAGGTAAACGACAGGGAACATTCTTTCATCCAATTCGGTCAAGAGCAAATTGCAGTATATCGTCTCCAGCATACTCTATATCAGGCTCAATACCGATTCCCTGTATGTTGACGCCATCGGGCGTGTACCACTTCAGGGTAGTAGCCTTTACCGCATATCCCCTCCTCAGATTCAGCGTAAACTGGCCGATGCCCTTGCCAAAGGTTCTGCTCCCAATCAATTCAACGTTATCAAGATTATCGCTCAGCGCAGCGATCATGTTTTCTGAGGCACTTGCAGAGGCCTGATTCTGAAGAATGATGATTTTATCATATTTTAGTGGTTGCTTTTTCTTTGAACGATATACCCAATCCATCCACCTGAAACGATCCGTTGCGATGATGGCTTTTTTGGGCAAAAACATACCGGAGATGTCCGCCATTACGCCAATATCACCACCCCGGTTATCCCGGAGGTCAATAATTATGTTTGACCTGCTTTGAAGCTTTTCGGTGTTCTCTGCCATAAACTTGCCGGTGTAATTAGAAAAATTAGTCAGCTCCAGGTAAACAGTACGGTCATTAAGGATTACAATCTCGGACAGATCCGCCTCTTCTTTCTCTATCACCTTAGATTTCGTGAAGCCTTCGGGTGTATAAAGATAAGTATATTTGTCGCCTTTTTCCTGGCGGATTCTGTTTGTAGTAACCGCAATCACGAGATTATCAAAATAAGAATAATATTTGCCATTTACGTCGGCGGCTAACTCTTTCTTGTAGATTTCATCCAGTGTTTCAGTATATATATAGCTGCTCGTAATAAAATGCTTAAATGCAAGATAGTCAAAATTTAAATAAAGATAAAACGCCGTAAGCACAATAAAGGTCGCCAATATTCCCAATGAGATTCGATATCTCCCTTTGTACCGTTTCAGCAGCTCTTCAGTAGTCAACTCATGCTTTTTTTGCCTTTTTTTCAGCATTTTATATTTTTATACCCTTTAGCCCGTTTTATTTATACAAGCCTTCCTGCTCCTTTGAACAGACCCTTCGCCTTGCTCAACTCTCCAAGTTACTTAACTCCCTGGCTTGCTCAGTTCTCCAAATATCTCTTTATTTTTCTGGTGGTAGTTTTCGCAAATTCCTCTTCTCTTAGGCTGAAATCCTTAACGTATTTATAAATAACAAGGTTTTTGTTTACCTGCTTGACTTCCCTGCGGATAATATCATAAACCTTATCATAGGTAGGCTCGTTGTCGCCTAATTCAGCCTGGATAGCTTCAAGTTCGGGAACTATAGTGGCGGATACCACAACATCTCCAAATACCGGATCGTCCTTGCCGAATACGATACATTCCTTAATAAAAGGACTTTTCGTGAGCATTATCTCTATTTCCTCAGGATAAATGTTTTTTCCATTTTTCGTAACAATTACATTCTTTTTTCTGCCGGTAATATACACAAATTGGTCGTTGTCTATATATCCCAGGTCACCTGTATAGAACCAGCCATCCTTCAACACCTTAGCCGTGCCTTCAGGGTCTTCATAATAGCCCATCATAACATTAAGCCCTTTAACACAAATCTCACCAATACCATCTGCACCGGGATTATCTATTTTGATCTCAAGACCGGGAAGCGGCAGCCCTACGGCAGCATCCTTGAAATCCACATCACGGTTTAGAGCGACAATGGGACTGCATTCTGTAAGGCCATAACCCTGTATAAATAGGATGCCAAAGCTGCGGAAGCCTTTTGAAACCTCAGGATCAATGCCGGCAGCTCCGCTAATCAGCAGCCTTAGTTTTCCGCCAAAATTATTATGAATCTGGGCAAAAAGCTTTCTGGATACATCAACCCCTAACCTTTTCAATAGATTGCTAAGCTTGATGCCGAATTTCAGCTTTTTCAGGAGCTTTGGATCCTTTGCAGCCTGATCCCATATACGTTTATAAATAGCCTCATGGATTAGGGGAACGGCAAGCATAACTGTTGCCTTGGTTTCCTGAAGATTCTTTGCAATATGTCTGAGACCTTCACAAAATGCCACGGCCGCGCCACGGTAGAAGGGGCATAAAAAGCCGCAGGTATTTTCATATGTATGATGAAGGGGCAATACCGAAAGGAAAATATCCGACGGAACAATATTTGTCATTGAACTCATTGCCATCAGGTTCGCTGTAATATTTCTATGGTTGAGCATGACGGCCTTCGACTTATCGGTGGTAGCAGAGGTGAACAAAAGAATATTCATTGCTTCCGGATCGATCTGGGCATCTATGAAATCTGTGTTTCCTGCCTCAAGAATTTTTTGACCCTTGTCCACAAGTGATTTTAGCGGGATGAAGCCATTCTCATTATCGTCCTCTCCATCCATGTCTATATAGTGTTTTATGAAGCTGACTCGTTTTGTGATGTTAATGGCACTTTCCCTCTTGCTGCCGGAAAATATAATTGCGTCTGCCTTTGATCTGGTCAGGAGGCTTTCGATTTCATTTTCGGGGAGTTGATTATCCAATGGCACTACAATTCCTGTGCCATTTACCACTGCCATGTAGGATAAGACCCAATCGTATCTATTCTCGCCGATAATGGCTATTCTGCAGTCTTTTAAGCCCATATCAATCAATGCCGTTCCCAATGCATCCACTTCTGTTTTAAATTGCTTAAAGGTGATGGAATCAAAGGTGTCATTACCCTTGCGTTTGTTAAGAAAAGCAGTTCTTTCGCCGTACAGAGAGGTACTTGTTTCAAGCACTTCCTTTA
>CAZQCL010000130.1:0-5549 GCA_964592435.1 uncultured Oscillospiraceae bacterium | reverse complement strand
ATTCATTCTAAGTGTTGCATCGGCGGCGGACATCGTCGATGTATCTACATAGAAAACCACATCCACATTGGTATTCGGTGCACCATTCTCATAGCTGCCGATTGCTCCGGACACCTCGCCCCTGGATTCCATCAGGCCTTTTATGATTCCGCTGTTTAGCGGTACCTGCGTATTTGTGCCGGCAAGCTTTGCTACATAGAAGTTTTCACCGACATTTCTCTCAGCCGCATACAGATCGGTGCTGACGCCCTTTTGTACAATAAAATATCCTCCGACAGAAATGTCCACCTGACCGTCCTGCATCTCATTCACGTCCACATTGATCAGCTTTGAGAGCCTGTCAATCAGGTAATTACGCTGGTCACGGTAGTCATTTGCCGAATCACTATTTACCTCATTTTTAAGAATTGTCACATTCAAGCTGGCAATTTGTCTTGTGATCTCATTTACTTCATCTATTCGAACCGCTATCTCGGTATTCAAGTCGTTCTGAAGTCTATCCAGCTGCTCACCCATATGGTTGATATGCTGTACCAATGCTTCGCTTCTCTGCCTGACAAGAGCTCGCACAGTGAGGCTGTCAGGCTCCTTGGAAAGCTCCTGCCACGAATCCCAGAAGTTGTTCAGCATATTCTGAAGCCCGGAGTCAATCGGCTCAGCCATAATCGCTTCAACGTCCTGAAAGGTCTTGCGTCTCGATTCCCAGTATCCGAGCGTTGTATTCTCCTGCCTGAAGATATTATCCAAAAAAACATGCCTTATCTGCCTGATATCCTGAATATCAGAGCCGAGACCGTACTGTATCAGCCCTGCCCTTGAATAATAGGACTCTACAGGCCCGTTTTTAATCATGGCCTGTTGCCGGACATATCCCGGTGTATTCACATTTGCGATGTTGTGGCCGGTTACATAAAGTCCCCGTTCGTTTACAGTAAGACCGGAACGAGCAATTTCATAACTGGCGAAACCTACACCCATATTTCCTCCTATAATTTCAAATCAAAAAAGTTTTTCTTTGAATCGTCAGGCTGACCGGAAATCCCATAGTTACCCGTGGATCCGGAATTTGTAAGCACATTTATTGAGAAGTCGATATAATCCAAAGAACTCCGGATTAGCTTGGAATTGAGAACATTAGCATCACGTAAATCATTAAATATCTTTGGAAGTGCTTCGTAACAGCTCTCCAGTTCCTTTGACTGTTCCTTTGGAAGCTGCTTCATAAGGCTTTTCAAGGTAAGCTCTGATGGCTCTACCTTAAACTCTGCTGCCATCTGCTCTACCAGCGCTTCCCTCTCCTCTTCCAGTTTGCTGAGCTTTAGAATAGAGCTCTGCTCAAGCCTGGTGATTCCCTCCAGCTCCGATACCTTACCTTTAACGATAACATCGGTTTTCTCATTAGCCAGCTTCAAAACGCCTTCATAAATTGATATTTCCTTATTTAGTATCTTTATAAGCTTACCGACAATTACGGTATTCAAGGCTCCACCACCTGTCAAAACTCCGTCCTATGCTTTTTGGTCAAATACCGATTCGATGACCTTTTCGGCTACATCGCGGCCTGATACATTGTAACTGCCTGACTCCAAAATTCCCCGCAGTTCATTAACCTTGCTCTGACGTGTATCCGGCACATCTCTCAAGGCTCTATTGACTATCTGAAAATCCTTTGCCTCATTGGATATGGAAACAACATCTTTTTTGGGGGAAACTGATCCTGTCTTTTCCACCTTCCCTACATTTTTTTGCGTCCCATATACTCCGGTTATTTTTGATATGTCAGACGGTATCCTCATATAAACCACTCACCTTCTATATTACTCTATTGCCAAATTCTCCACACACCATTTTTACATAATAGTTCCTTTATGCAATACATATACTATATCGGCTAATCCACAACTATTATTAACCTGTAAAATTAGCTTTTTTTCTCATAATCCTTATTTAAATATCTTATCCCTAAGGACTTGGGATTCGATGAGGCTACAGCGTCAAGCCCACTTTTCATCTGTTTTGCCGCGGATCTCAATCCTACCGTCAAATCCCTTTCGCATTCTGCACAAAATCTCCCGCTCTTAATGGACTTGCCGCAGCTTTCACATTCCAGAACCATATTACCGTAATCATCTGTGATTTCTAGTCTTCCCTCCTTAAGAAATCTCTTGATCTTTTCAACACCCATCTGCAATTCAGTAGACACTTGTGTCAACGTGGCTCCTGGATTTTCATACAAATACTCCTTGACCTTCTGAAAATCATCCTCTTCCAACTGTTTACATACGGGACATATCGGTGCTCCACCGATATAGTTATATATTTTCCCGCATTTCCTGCAATTTCTAACATCCGGCATCTTGCAGACCTCCTTAAATTAATATCTTCTTCCCGTTGCAACCACTACGGCAATGACCCTTGTGGCTCCCGCCTCCTTTAGCACCCTGCTGCACTCTTCTATTGTGGAGCCCGTTGTCAATATATCATCTACTAACAAAATTGTTTTCCCTTTGATTTTCCCAGGTTTTGTAACCGTAAAAGCTCCCTTCACATTTTGAGCCCTTTTATGTCTATCCAGAAGGCTTTGGCTTTCTGTATACCGAGTTCTCTTGAAAATGCCGGAGGATTCTCGCAGCTTAATCTTGCGGCTCAGCTCTCTGGATATCAGGTAGGCTTGGTTATAGCCTCTGGAATACTCCCTTTGCTTATGTAGCGGAACACTCATCACAAGCTGATAATCATTTATATTTGATAATTTGTCCAGCTTATCGGCTATAAGTCCCCCATAGGTCTTGTAGTAACCTGGTTCGTTATAGAACTTGAACCTTATTAAGGATTCCTTCACAAGGCCGGCGTATTCAAAAACGCTCACAACCCCATTACAGTAGTTATCTTCAGCCTGTGGAAATGCAGGCATGACCTCCATCTTCATAAACGGCAATTTCGAATAGCATAAATCACAAATATGGGCGCCCACGTCGTGTCCCAGTAACTGTTGGCAAAAGATGCATTTCGGCGGATAAATAATATTAATAACCTTATCTAAAAGCTTCTTCATATCTCATCCATCCTTATGTCTATATATCGGCAAGGCCGGCATATTTTCTTAGTTTATCAGATAAGCCGGAAAATCTTAATGCCTCCCTTTTATTATGAACCATCTCGTTCAGAAACACCTCATCGCCTACCAGGACTACCATGCTTTTAGCCCTGGTAACAGCAGTGTACAGCAGATTTCTTGTCATTAGTACCCGTGGCCCGGAAAATATGGGTATAATCACAGCGGGAAACTCGGATCCCTGGCTTTTGTGTATAGTTATGGCAAAAGAGGGCTCAAGCTCATCTAAAATACTGTAGTCATACTCCACCAGCCTATCATCGTCAAACAAAACCTCAAGACTGGAGCTTTCCTCATCTATTTTGCGGATTACACCCATATCACCATTAAAAACGCCGGTTCCGTCGATATTCATGTTCTCAGGTCTTACCCACCTGAGTGTATAATTATTTCTTATCTGCATTACCCGGTCGCCTTCCCTGAATACATAGCCCCTTGATACCTTTTCAATCTTTCTGCCGTCATCCGGGTTCAACACCCTTTGAAGCTCCTGATTCAAATTAACTACGCCGGCCGTACCCTTTTTGGTCGCAGACAATACCTGTATATCCTTCAGAGGATCCACACCATAGGTGTCCGGTAGCCTTCTGCTGCAAAGATCAACCACTGTATGGACTACTGAATCCAGGCCTGTCCTTGTCAAAAAGAAAAAATCCTTGTCCCGGGCATTCAAAATAGGTGCCTCTCCCCTGTTAATCCTGTGTGCGTTCACCGTAATCATGCTTTCTTCCGCTTGTCTGAAAATATCGGTCAACCGAACCGTTTTAATCGCATTACAGCTGACTATGTCTTCAAGCACGTTCCCTGCTCCGACTGAAGGCAATTGATCTGCATCGCCTGCCAGTATTAGCCTTGAACCCGCTGGAATAGCTTTTAGCAGGTGATTCATTATGAGGATATCCACCATGGACACCTCATCAATAATAATGACATCCGCATCAATTGGATTATCCGCATTTCGCTGAAAAACCAGCTCGCTCTCGTCTCCGGAATAGCCGATTTCCAGCAGTCTGTGTATCGTACGCGCCTCGAACCCCGTCGCCTCGGACATCCTTTTTGCCGCCCGTCCTGTAGGTGCAGCCAGTGCTATCCTGTGGCCATCATCCATCAGCAGCTTAATGATACTCTTTATAATGGTCGTCTTTCCGGTTCCGGGACCACCGGTAATAACAAGTACGCCATTTCTCATTGCCTCTCGGACAGCCTCGCCCTGCATCATGGCAAGCTGAACTCCCTCATCCTTCTGGAATTTTTCAAGCTTGTCCTCAAAATCGTCAATTTCACAATGAAATTGAAGCTGCGATAAACTGAGCAATCTTTTGCATACGCCCTGCTCCGCATTATAAAAAGGAGATAGGTAAATATGATTTGTGCCGTCATCACCTTTTTCTGTCTGAACAACCTTATCAAATATAAGCGAAATCAGTGCATCCTCAATATCAATGTCCTGCGTCCCGAGCAGGGTCTGCGTATGCTCCTTAAGTATGTCCTCAGGCAGGTAAGTATGACCATGGGCAGTGCCCAGAGTTAACACATATTTTATGCCGCTTCTTGTTCGGAATCTGGAGCCGGGATCGATTCCAAGCTTCATAGCTATCCTGTCTGCCGTCTTGAAGCCTATACCAAATATATCTTCACAAAGCCTGTATGGGTTTTCTCTAATCTTTGCAACTGCCGTATCGGCGTATGCTTTGTATATCTTGATACATACGGATGGATTAATGCCGTACGCCTGTAAAAACATGACGACCTCTCTGAGGCCTCTTTGCTCATCAAGAGCTTGCCCAATCCTTAAAGCCTTATCAAGAGTAATCCCTTTTATTTCGGACAATTGTTTAGGATCCGAGCTGATAATATCCAGGGTGGAAGCGCCGAACCTCTGCACGATTTTGGCCGCCGTTGCAGGACCGACTCCTTTGACAATGCCTGATGAAAGATACCTTTCAATTGCATCCACAGTTTGTGGCAGGATCTTTTCATAAAGCTCAACCTTGAGCTGCTCCCCATAGTCAGGATGTACGACCCATTTCCCTTTGGCCTTGATAGTTTCACCGGCATTGAGAAAGGGCATATAACCCACAGCGGTAATAATACTCTTTTCCCCCTGTATCTCGCACACGGTATATCCATTTGATTCATTCTTATATATAATATCTCCTACAGTTCCTTCTATTTCAGCAAATTTCATTTCCCTGCCATTCCAATACATGTCCCCCGTATTAATCCTCTTAGTATTTTTGTTGCTGTTCAGACTGTAATACCTTTGAAGCTCCTGTATATAGTATATATCACTTTGACCGAAGTGAAAAGGTATCGAAACCATTATAGATCTGCTCCCTGTCCTCATACTGCAGAGCCTCTATACCACAGAAGCTTTTCTCCAGCCGTTCCAAATATTCATATGTATTGTCTTCGGAATTCATATCTACTATCA
>CAZQCL010000129.1:0-5708 GCA_964592435.1 uncultured Oscillospiraceae bacterium | reverse complement strand
CTTATCTTTAACGATTTGAAGACAGACGGTTGTCAAACTTATGTAATCTTCAGAAGCATTGCTACAAACGTAAGTATAATTAATTGCTACAAACGTAAGTATAATTATATGTATGTTCAGGTTTTTATTTATTTTTGTTTTGCATATGGAATAGCATGTTTTTTGTTGCAGATATATTATAACATAAGTTATAGATTTATACTAATTTACATTATAATCCTTTCGATGGGATTATACCATGAATTTGCAACGAACCTTACTAATTCATGATATAATAACCTCACAGGCCAATGGGGAAGGTCTGGAAGGCTCCTATTATCTATAAATAGGGATTACAAACAAGTACGGAGGGTAGCAGGGTTGAAAACTGAATTTTATAAAGATAATGAAGAGATTGTAGCTGGCATGACTCTACGCGATGACAAGGAAGCGGAAAGTGGGAACATGGCCCTTCATATCTGCATTTCGAAAGATAATGTTATGGAGAACAGAAATAAGCTTGCTGCTTCCTTGGGCTGTGATTTGGGTTGCTTCGTCTGCCCTGATCAGACCCACGGTGAAAACTTCTATCAGGCTACATTCGCAGACAGGGGCAGGGGAGCCTATGAGCTTGGCTCAGCCATTCCTGACACAGATGCGCTTTTCACCTATGAACCAGATATCCTCCTATGCTGCTTTACCGCCGATTGCGTTCCAGTTATTTTCTTTAATAAGGCGGCTGGATTGATTGGGGTTATTCATTCCGGCTGGCAAGGCACGGTAAGGGAAATTACCCTTAAGGTTTTCCGGCACTTGATAAGGCAGGAAGGCTGTGATCCTCAAGGGTTTCAGGTTTATATCGGGAAAGCATTGAGCCAGGAGAGGTTTGAGGTAGATGAGGATGTGTATCAGAACTTTAGTAACTTGAGATACACACAGCCATTTATGCAATTTAATGGCCAGACCGGTAAATATCATATTGATAATCAGTTGACTGTAAAGAAACAATGTGAGCTGGCCGGAATCCCTCCGGAGCAGATTTTAGTGGATAGAACCTGCACCTATACAGACCCGGCCTGCTTTTCCTATCGCTTGGATCAGGCATGTGGAAGACATATGAGCTTTATTATGAGAAAATAAATAAACCATCCACTATATCACCAGGCTTTTACTGTATGTTATCATAGGTAAAGGATTGGAGGGGACTACTCACTTTTTCAACCTTAGAACAGAATTATGCTTAAAATGGCCTATTTCATAGCCAAACTGCCATAAAACAAGGTTAATTTCCAGAAATATAGTCCTAAAGTTGTAAAAGTGAGTAGTCCGGTCTGCTTTATGGCATCAAGAGAAGAAGGATGACGTTAATAATGCAAATGCTGGTAAAACATAGTACAATAAGCATAATTTGTGTTCGGGGGTGACATAAATGGAGGGAAGGCTATTTGATGTGTATCCTCAAGGCGTGTTGAGCGTATAATAACGATGAATAGCGGTTTTGATGGCGAGGCTTTTTGTTTAAGGGCCTTTTCAGGGGGTAAATAGTAAACTGAACACTAAGAAAGGATAAAAAAATAACTTGTTAGGGGAATTTGAATGAAAACATCTATGAAAGTCTTGATTGGTATAGGAATAGTTGTAGTTATACTTATAATAAGCGTTGCGGGTAGCTATAACGGATTGGTAGCGAAAAGCGAATCTGTTGAAACAGCCTTAAGTCAGATTGACAATCAACTGCAAAGGCGAAATGACTTGATTCCAAATCTGGTTGAAACGGTAAAAAGATATGCGCAACATGAAGAAGATATATTTACCGGCGTAGCCGAAGCACGAGCGCAATTAGCCGGAGCAGGGTCTGTAGCAGAGCTGGCGGAAGCTGATGCGGCTGTTAATTCGGCATTATCCAGATTGCTTGCAATTGCTGAAAATTACCCTGAGCTGAAGGCTAATGAGAATTTTATTCAGCTTCAGGATGAACTAGCGGGTACTGAGAATAGAATTGCAACAGCAAGAAGAGATTACAATGAGATATCCAGGGATTATAATACATCGGTTAGACGTTTCCCAACTAATATACTGGCAGGTATCTTTGGTTTTGAGCGGGTTGATTATTTTGAAGCGACAGAAGAGGCACGTGAAGTACCGGATGTAGGTGGTTTATTTGGTAACTAGACCCAATAGGATACTTCAAACTGTATTAATCGCTTGTATTCTGGTCTTTCTATTTTCATCGACAGCTCTGGCAGATGTTTACCCTTCGCCCACCAGTGCTTTCTATGTAAATGATTATAGCGGTGTTCTGGATGCTCAAACGAAGCAGCATATAGAAGCTACAGCGGCGGATGTTGAACAATTAACCTCAGCACAAATTGTGGTTGTGACAGTTGATGACCTGGGTGACTCTGCATTAGAGGACTATTCATTGGGGCTTTTCAGGGAATGGGGGATAGGCAGTCAGCAGGCAGATAACGGCGCCCTGCTCTTGGTAGATATAGGTGGAAGGCAGTCCAGGATAGAGATTGGCTATGGACTGGAGGGCGCCCTCCCGGATGGAAAGACAGGAAGAATTCAAGATGATTATATGATCCCTTACTTTCAGCAAGGGAACTATAGCTTAGGTATCTTGGAGGGCTTTAATGCCATTGCAAATGAAATTTATATCGAATATGGCCACGAAGATAAGGTTATTGGGGATTATACTCCAATAACCGATCAAAGATCCACAACAGAACAAGAAAGCCCATCTATTTTTAGAGTAATCGGTATTATTGTCATAATAATTCTTATCATACTGGATTTCAAATTAACAGGCGGAGCATTTACATTTGCACTTCTGAGGATGCTGGGCAGAGGCGGCTCCAGAGGCGGCGGCTCCGGTGGTTCAAGACGTTCCGGCGGCGGAGGCAGTGCCGGCGGCGGAGGCAGCTCTCGAAGATGGTAACAGGGTGCCAGAGGGTAGTTCTGTGCCGAAAGGCTAAATGCCTGTGTAAACGAGTCCCTGTCGCATCGCACACCGTCCATTTGGTAACCAAAAGGTTAAAACATGCAGAAAGAATAACACTGTAACAGTCACACATTATCTTTTTATCAGTAGAACCGATATATCGTTTACGTTTGTGCCCGTAGGGCCTGTTATGATAAGCCCGTCGCTGGCTTGAAGCGCATGGTAGGCATCGTTGTTTTCCAATGTTTCGAACACATTGATGCCCTTTTCGGCCAAAAGCTTCGTAGTGTCTGTATCCACATATCCTCCTGCCGCATCAGTTGGTCCGTCCGTGCCATCTGAGCCGATTGAAAAAACTGCTACATTCTCAAGCCCGGATATTCCGTCCGCTGCAGAGAGTGCAATTTCCTGATTTCTACCTCCCTTGCCCTTACCCTTTAGCTGTACCACAGTTTCGCCTCCTGCGATAAATGCAAGGGACTTTTGTGATGAATTGTAGTACTGAGCTATTGAGGCCAGAAAGCTGCCTGCTTCACGAGCCTGACATCTGAGGCTTGCAGTCAAAATCGTCGGTTCATAGCCGAGCTCCCGGCATGTGTGCTCTGCCGCAGAGCAAAGCTGGGTCACGCTGCCGGTGATTTTTGTTCGCACATTGCCTAATTGCGAGGGGGGATCCATTCTTAACAATTCCATTATTTCTTCAGACACTGTTATTCCATATTTGCGGATAATATCAATTGCCTGCTGTGAAGTTGATGAATCCGGATATGCAGGGCCTGAGGCTATCATATCCAGGGGGTCCCCGATAATATCGGATAATACCACAGAGATAACCTGAGCCGGTTCGCAGAGCTTAGCGAACTTGCCACCCTTTACAGCCGACAAGCGCTTTCTGATGGTATTCATTTCAACGATATCGGCACCTGAGGCGAGGAGTTGCTTGGTCAAATCCTCGAGTTCCTTTTCATCAATCAAGGGCTTTTCAAACAGGGCTGAACCTCCACCCGATATAAGGAAAAGCACGTTATCTTCCGCTGACAGCCCTGAGACCATCTCAATTGCAGCTTCTGTAGCGGCAAAGGAATTAGCATCGGGAATTGGGTGGCCTGCCTCCACAATTCGAACATTCTGTAAATCACCCTGAGAGTGGTCGTATTTTGTTATTACTATACCCTCGTTAATCCGATTGCCCAGTAATTCGCATGCTGCATGAGCCATAGACCAGGCTGCCTTACCTATGGATACCAGTATCAATTTTCCGCCGGAGAAGCTTTCATTTTGCAATGCCTTCTGCACCGCGGTATTCGGGAGAGCTGCATTAATAGCGGCTTTTATTATCTTATTTGAATCAATTCTCAAGCTCATAAGTATTTCCTCCTGACTTAAGTAGAATTATAACCCAAATTACTCACAATTCCAAACTGCAAAATATAAAATTTTTGCGCCGAAGCTTATGCCCCGGCGCACATCTTGCTAACAGCCATTTGTGAGCATATATATATTATATTATACTATATGAACAGAGATACAATGTACACGTTAATAATTGAAGCTATTCCGACTACAAGTGTACCCAGAGTCTGTGTTTTGTAACCATCCTCAACCTTCATGTTTCCGAAATTGGTAACAACCCAGAAGTAGCTGTCGTTTGCATGCGAAACAGTCATTGCTCCGGCACCTATGGCTATGACTGTCAAAGCAGCCAGCAGCGGTGTGCCAAAGCCTATGGCTGTCATCATCGGCGCTATTATTCCTGCGGTTGTGGTAAGCGCGACAGTGGAAGAGCCCTGGGCGGTTTTCAGGATTGTCGACAATAGGAAGGGGAATAATAACCCCAGCGATGAAAGCACAACGGAATTTTCTTTTATGAAATCAACTAATGTGGAGGATGCAATTACGTTTCCCAGAACCCCACCCGCTGCGGTGATGAAAAGGATGGGACCTGAAATTTTGAGAGTCTCATTTGTAAGCTCATAAAAGTCTCCTATCTTCTTTTGCTGTGCCAGTGGTATTATTGCCAACAATACTCCTACTGCAATAGCAATTATAGGTGTTCCGAAGAAGGTTATAATTGGAATCGGTGAACCTGCCATTTGGAATGCGGATGAGAGGCTCATAAGTAAAATCGGAACTACTATGGGAGCAAAAGACATCCAGCCGTTTGGCAGCTTGCCATAGCTGGCAACAAGCTCTTCATATGACTGAACTACTTCACCGCTATCCTCGCCTGCCTCTTCACGATCCTTAACCTTTTTGCCTATATATTTGGCAAAAATATAGCTGGCAACCAGAGGAAGGATAGAACAGACTAAACCCATGAATATGACAAATAATAAGTTTGTATCCTGCTGCAGCCCCTGTTCAAATATTGTGTTGGCGGCTGCTATAGGACCCGGTGTCGGCGGAATGAAGCAGTGGGATATATACAGGCCCATAGAAAGGGCAACAGTGCATGCTACTGACGACTTTGCAGTACGCTTTACCAGTGCCTTTCTGATTGGATTGAGTATTACAAATCCGCTGTCACAGAATACAGGTATGGAAACAATCCACCCCATTATCAGCATTGCAAGCTCCGGATTTTTTTTGCCGACCAGTTTAACAACGAGATCAGCCATTTTAAGGGCTGCTCCGGATTTTTCAAGCAATGTGCCTATAAGGGCTCCGAAAATAATAACAATACCGATGCTTTTGAATGTGTTACTGAATCCTGTTCCGATTACACCGGGGATATCGGCTATGGGAATCCCAGCAACGAATGCAAAAAGCAGGGAAACGGCCATAA
>CAZQCL010000128.1:0-5782 GCA_964592435.1 uncultured Oscillospiraceae bacterium | reverse complement strand
AAAAAATCGTATGATTTTTCTTAAATGGAGACTCTGTTCATGATTTTGCCGTGCTATACAGACCAAATTGTGTTGATTTTTCAGATGAAATAATATATAGTTATTTCGAGTGATTAGTCCGAAAAGGGGCGTGTTAAAATGTGGACAGTCGTATATATGGCTCAAAGCAAGGATATAGCAACAGCACTGCAGGAACTTCTCACAAAGGAAGGGATTCTTGTTAAGCTGAGGCCAATAAGCAAAAGTCACGACGGCAATGATAACTATTATGAAGTACTTGTACCGGAAGCAGAAGTTGAAGAAGCACACAGTGTGATAATCGAAAAAGGTTACTAAAGATCCCCTGAAAAACGATAAAACGCAAATAAACGGAAATAAACAAGAAATAAGCTATACAGAAAGTCAAACCCGTGCAGTTTACAAGCACGGGCTTTTCATTTTGTTTTTTTGCTCCGTACATTGCACAATATTGTTTGTATATGGTAAACTATTTAGTAATAAAACGTAGGCGGTGAATCATGAACGTTCCTAATTTTCTGACATTAGCGCGTTTCGCAATAATACCGGTCTTTGGTTATTACTTAAGCACACGCCAATACACTATTGCAGTGATTCTGTTCCTTGCAGGAGGGGTGACGGATGTATTGGATGGCTATATTGCAAGAAAGTACAACCTGGTGACTTCCTGGGGGAAGATAGCTGACCCGATGGCTGATAAGCTTATGCAGATAACAGCACTATTTATATTGTGCTTCGTTTTGAATATAGTGCCTATTGGGCTACTAATTGTTATCATGACAAAGGAGGCGCTGATGGGGCTTGGTGCGCTTCTTTTATATAAACAGAACAATTATGTCGTATCAGCCAATTGGTATGGGAAGCTGGCAACGGTAATCTTTTATCTGGCCATTGTACTGCTGTTATTTGATGAACCTTTTGGCCGTTGGAGCGTTTTTGGAGCTACATTTAACAAGGTGTTTTTTGTGTTTGCTGTAGCGATGTCATTGTTGTCATTCTTTATGTACGTGAGAAAGTATGTAAAAATAAGGCAACAGAATACCGAAAGAAGTTGAGAAATGTTTGGATATATTGTTCCGGACAAGCCGGAACTGAAAATAAGAGATTACGAGCTTTTCAGAGCTTATTACTGTGGAGTATGCAGGTCAATCGGCAAAAGGCACGGTCAACTGAAGCGTTTGGCATTAAATTATGATTCTACCTTTTTGGCTGTTTTGCTATCGGCAGTGGCTAATGAACGTTGTAAATTTATAGGGAAACGTTGCCCTGCACATCCTCTTGAAAAAAGGCATATGATTGAAGATAGTGCAGTTGTTGATTACGCCTCAGACATAAATATATTGCTGGCGTATTATAATCTGGAAGACAAAAAGCGTGATGATGGCACAATTGCACCTGCAGCAGCGATGGGGGCACTTCGGAGAACATATAAAAAACTGAGAAAGCAATATGCCGCGAAGTGCGCTATTATGGAAGAACGGCTAAAGGATTTGCTAGCCTTGGAAGAAGAGAAATGTGCATCGATGGATATGGCGGCAGAACCTTTTGCAAAGCTAATGGAAGAGGTTATTGCATATGAACCCCTTTGCGATGAGGAGAATACAGAGCAGATTCTAAGATGGATCGGTTACAATCTGGGCAAATGGATATACTTGCTTGATGCCTATGATGACCTTGAAAAAGACATTAAAGAGAAGAGCTACAACCCATTGCTTTATCAGTACAAATATGAGGATGGAGACATTGATGAGTTCAAAAGGGAAATACGTGATAAAACGGAATTTAACCTGACCTATTCACTCAATCAGATAGCGGGAGCATATGAATTGCTGGATCTGAAAATAAATAAAGCAATACTAGAGAACATAATATATGTGGGCATGATCGGAAAAACAGAGAAAATTCTTGGAATAGGGAGCTGCAAACAAATTGGATAATCCGTATGAAGTTCTTGGAATAAAAGAAGGCGCAAGTGAGGACGAGATTAAAAGAGCATATAGAGATATGGTAAAGAAATACCATCCTGATCAATATCAGAACAATCCGCTGTCAAAGCTGGCCGAAGAAAAGCTGAGAGAGGTCAATGAGGCCTATGATTATTTAATGAAAAATAACGGCTCAAGGCAGAATAGATCCTATGGAAGTAGCAGAGCCGGCAGCAATAGCGGTGGCTGGAGCGGTCAGGGCAACAATGGTTTTTACAACCAGGTCAAGTCCCATATCAACACGGGAAATGTTAATTTGGCTGAAGATATGTTGGACAGCCGACGTGACAATTCTGCACCCTGGTTTTATCTCAAGGGTTTGATATTTATGCGCAAAGGCTGGTATGACGAGGCCTATACCCATATTCAAAGAGCTGTTAATTTGGATCCGACAAATTATGAATACAGAAGCGCACTAAATAGCATGCAAAATTCAAATAGAGCATACAGATCAAACTCCTATAATATGGGCTATAACAGCCGCCAGGACACCTTTTGCCAGGTATGCCAGTTCCTGTGGTGCGCAGACTGCTGCTGTGAATGTGCGGGCGGTGACTTAATCCCCTGCTGCTGAAAATGTACTTTGTAAAGGAAATAGTGGAGGATATTGATGAAGGCGGATAGGTTAAAAACAAAGAAAATCGCTTTGAACGGTATTCTTGGAGCTCTTGCTGTTATATGTCTTGTTTTGGCGACCGTTCTTCCAACCAACAAGATTTCATTATATGCATTAAGCTCTTTTTTTGTTGCCGTTTCAATTATCGAAAGCGGTGTGAAGGCAGCCTGGATATTTTATGTGTCCACAAGCCTCCTTGGATTTATATTATTGCCGAATAAGCTTGGAATTCTGCCATATGCGGTCTTTTTCGGCGTATACGGAATCGTCAAGCATTATATTGAAAAACTGGACAAAATCATGATAGAGTTTGCGATTAAATTGGTTTATTTTAATCTTTGTCTGGGTCTGGCAGTGCTCCTGGCCAGTGAGCTCTTCGGCCACAGTGTTGCTGTGAGGCTGCCTTGGTGGCTTGCGATTATTGCATTGGAAGTAATTTTCTTATTATATGATATTGTCTATAGTCTGTTTATCAACTATTATAAAGCTAAAATAAAACCGAAGTTGAACTGGGGAGAGTGAAGCTGTTACTTTTATGAATAATAGAGCAATAAAAGCACTGGAATTTGACAAAATGGTAAAAAGGCTTTCCAGCCTATGCGCATCAGAGCTTGGCAGGGAAATTGCCGATGTGCTGACACCTGACAGCAATTTTGCGCTTGTATCTGAAAGGCTCAGGGAAACTACCGATGCAACGGATTTTATATTGCGGCGCGGAAACCCTCCCCTTGGCGGATTGCATGATATACGCGGCAGCTTGAAAAGAGTGGAGATAGGCTCGATGCTGAACCCGGGAGAGCTGCTTCATATAGCTGATACATTACGTACGGCACGAAACATCAAGAACTACTCAGCCTCAGCCGATCAGAAGGGATTAGATGAGTCAAACCGAATCAGCGGGCTTATTGCATCAATTACCTCCAATAAGCGTATAGAGGACAAAATTAATATGGCTATTGTAAGCGAGGAAGAGATCGCTGATAGCGCAAGCAATACTTTATCGCGTATCAGAAGGCAAATCAAGGAACAACAGAACTCCATCAAGGAAAAGCTTGATAGTATGACCCGCTCCTCAAAATATCAGAAAATGATGCAGGAATCTATTGTTACGCTCAGAGGCGACCGCTATGTCATTCCTGTCAAGGCTGAATTCAAAAATGAAGTGCCGGGGCTTGTTCATGATTCATCGGCTAGCGGTGCAACCTTGTATGTGGAACCGATGGCTGTGGTTGAGGCTAATAACAGCATAAAGCAGCTAAGATTAAAGGAACAGCTGGAAATTGAACGGATATTGCATGAGCTGACAGCGGATGTTTCCGATATTTTGGAATCACTGAAGGCTAATGTTGCGATTTTCGCTGACCTGGATTTTGCATTTGCCAAGGCAAAGCTGAGTCTTGATTTGAACTGTGTTTGCCCTAAGCTGAATCGTGAAAAAAGGGTGAATATAAAAAAAGGCAGGCATCCTCTGCTGGACAGTAAAACAGTTGTGCCGATTAATTTGTGGGTAGGGGGCAGCTTCAATGCCCTCGTGGTAACCGGCCCTAATACAGGTGGAAAGACTGTTACATTAAAGACATTGGGACTGTTCACGCTGATGGCACAGGCAGGACTTCATGTTCCGGCTGCCGACGGGACGGAATTAGGCGTATTCACCAAAGTGTTTGCCGACATAGGGGACGAGCAGAGCATAGAGCAAAGTCTGAGCACCTTTTCATCCCATATGACTAACATTGTCAGAATTCTTTCGGAAGCTGATGAGAATTCCTTAGTACTTTTTGATGAGCTTGGGGCAGGTACCGATCCCACAGAGGGCGCGGCATTGGCTATGGCAATATTGGAAAGGCTGCATGGGATAGGAGCTATCACCGTGGCCACGACCCACTATAGTGAGCTTAAGGTTTATGCATTGACTACCCAGGGGGTTGAAAATGCCTGCTGTGAATTTGATGTGGAAACGCTGAGGCCTACCTACAACCTGCTTATAGGGGTTCCCGGAAAGAGTAATGCATTTGCCATATCAAGAAGGCTTGGCCTGCAGGAGGAGATCCTTGAGAAAGCCAAAGAGTTTTTGTCGGGTGAAGAGATAGAATTTGAAGATGTTTTAATGACTATCGAGAAAAATCGCAGCGATTCTGAAAAAGAAAGACTGCAGGCTGAAAAATACAGGCTTGAAATCGAAACCTTGAAAAAAGAGCTGGAGCAACAGAAGCAGAAGCTATCTGCTCAGAAGGAGAAGCTGCTGCGTGAGGCTCGTGAAGAGGCCAGGAGGGTTCTGCTTGGCGCAAAACAGGATGCGGAGGGTATACTTGAGGACATGAAGCGCGCAGCAAAGGAGCAGGATGAGGCAGCCAGGAACAGAGCTGCAGAAGAGGTTAAGGCCAGACTGAGGAACAACATAGGCGAACTGGAAGGCTCACTTACTGAGAGCCTGTTCCCGAGGCACAGCTATATTGAGCCACCCGAGAACCTGAAACCGGGAGACAGCGTGCTGATTGTAAATCTGGACAAGAGGGGAACCGTACTGACTGCTCCGGATAATGATGGCGAAGTATTAGTACAGGCCGGAATAATGAAAATAAATGTACACATCACAAGCCTGAAGATTATTGACGAACAGGCAGAAGAGATACAAAAAGCAGGCGCCGGCAGGATTGGTATTTCGAAGGCTATGAGTGTTTCGCCACGGATTGATATAAGGGGAACCAATGTGGACGAAGCTGTGCTGATTCTGGGCAAATATCTGGATGACGCCGCTATTGCCGGACTTCACGAGGTTACCATCGTCCATGGGAAAGGTACGGGTATGCTGCGTAATGGCGTGCACCGGTTTTTAAAAAGCAGCAACCATGTAAGTGGCTACCGGCTTGGCAAATATGGCGAGGGGGAATCCGGCGTTACAATAGTTTCGATTAAGTGAGCAAAAATAGCACTATTTTATAAATTTAACCAAAATTTCACAATTAACCCTTGTGCTCAGTAAAAAAAAACAATATAATATTGATTAAAGGTGTTTTATGTAGTTTTTTTATGTAGTTTACTAAAGATAACGGGGTGTTGGTCATGCGATGTGATATCGAGTATTATCCACTTACTCATCCACAAAGGGGTATATGGTATACTGAGAAGCTATATCCGGGTACCAGTATCGGCACTATTGCAG
>CAZQCL010000127.1:0-5834 GCA_964592435.1 uncultured Oscillospiraceae bacterium | reverse complement strand
TGTTTTCAACCTTATCAAAAACGATGTATTCTAAATGAAATCGTTCCAGAGTGCTACATACATCGGAAAGCGCACCGCTGCTCTTTGCCGAATGCCCTCCTGTAACGATAAAGGCCTTAGACCCTAATCCTACCAGTTCTTCACTGTTTTTCTCAATACAACCTTCTCCGAAATGTACCTTTGTGGGCATGTGAAATTTAAACTGCATATAAAGCTACCCCTCCTCTCTTAATCTATTATAATACAATAAGCTAAATGGTGAAAGACATTGAGTTTCACAAGTTTTGCATAAATCGTCTATTGAATATCTCAAAATTATTACTTATAATGATACTGTACTTATTTTTTACCTATAGTATATGAAAATAGTATAATTAGAAATGGGAGGTATTGAGAAATGGCATTCTTTGAGAATCTGGGCAAAAAAGTCGGCGAAGCTACACAGGCCGTAGCTAAAAAATCAAGTGAAATTGTGGAGACTACCAAGCTCAACTCCAGTATCAACTCGGAAGAAGATAAAATACAAAAGCTGTATATACAGATTGGCAAAGCTGCTTATGCGCAGTTCACTCAAACAGGAGCTGCTGAGGAATATTTGAAGGAATCCTGTGAAGCAATCGCTGCACATGAACAGAATATTGTGGCTCTAAGGGAAAAGATTGCAGAGGTCAAAGGTACTAAGACATGCATAAACTGTGGAGTCGAGATGGAAAGAACTCAGGTTTTCTGCTCCAAATGCGGTACTAAGAACGAATTGCCTCAAGCTCCAGCCCCGGAAGCGGGTCCGGCAGCACAGGAAAGCGCAGCTGAATTCGCCTGCCCATCCTGCGGCACAAAGTTACCGGCCGGCTCAGCCTTCTGCACAAACTGCGGGACAAAGATGTAAAATCATAATTTTCGAAGGAAGCTTCTTGAGGGAAGCTTCCTTTTATCCGGCAGCTGTTTCTTTTAATTGCGCAGCTGCTTTTTTATCAATACTTTCGGGCATTTTGCCCCGATCTCCTTGGGCAAACCTTGTCTGACATTCTTTAATGAGCTCCAGGGCATGCTCCGGCTCCTCGCAAAAAAGCACCACGAGCTCTCCTGCTTTCGCTTCCATAATAGCTACCTCAATTGCTTTTGCCTCCGAATAAATCACTGAAATCTTATCCGTCCCAATGTTTTCTTCAATAGCTGCACTATAGAGTATATCAGCAACCTCACCGGCATTTCTGCCTCGCAGGTCATTATCTTCCTTAATAATTATTTTGGAGAAACACTGACCGCAAACCCTTCCTACTTCATGTATGCTTTCGTCCCTTCTGTCACCGGGCATCCCGATTACACCGGTGTAACCGGCGGCATTAAAACAGCGTATTGTATCGGCAACCGCACGGTAGGCCGCTACGTTATGGCCGTAGTCAAGCATTACTGAAAATTCTCCCATATCAAACACGTTGAACCTTCCCGGATTTGTCCCGATGTCTGGTTTAAAACCCATGAGCCCTGCCCTGATGGTTACGACAGGGACGCCAAGCGCTATCAATGCGGACGTTGCAGCCAATGCGTTCTCTATATTGCAAGCCGCCACACCATTGAACGTTATTGGTATTTCCCCAATATGGGCAATAAATGCTTCAGTATTATTTAACAGAGTATATATAGCTCCGCCACGAACATACACTACACGTTTTCCCCTGTTAATTTCTTTTTGCACAAGCAAATTGTCATAGCTGCTTGAAAAGAGCAATGCATTGCTGCAAACCCTTGCCAACAACCAGGGTGTCATTTTGTCATCGGCATTTAGGACTGCAGTGCCTTTAGGTTTTATCGCTTCGATAACCAGAGATTTGACCTTTGCAAGCTCCCGGGGTGTATTGACTCCATCAATCCCCAGATGATCATCACTAATATTGACAATCACACCCACATCCGCCATATCATATCCCAGGCCATGCTTGATAATACCGCCTCTTGCAGTTTCAAGCACCGCTGCCTCCACTCTGGTATCTTTCAATATTCGTCCGGCACTTAAAGGTCCTGTATTGTCGCCCTTCATAATACACTCGCCGCCCACAAATATTCCACCTGTTGATGCCATTCCTACAACAGTGCCGTTTAATCCCAACGTATGTGCAATCATTCTTGTTACTGTAGTTTTTCCGTTTGTACCGGTAACAGAAATAATCGGTACGCTTGAAGGTGTCCCCATCGGGTATAGCATATCCAAAATATCTCCTGCGACATTTCTTGCCTGACCCTCCGTTGGATATAAATGCATGCGTAAGCCCGGTGCCGCATTTACTTCAATTACAGCTCCATTATCGGCGGTCAAGGGCTTTGATATGTCCTTACAGGTAATGTCAATCCCCGCCACATCCAGCTCCATCAACTGCGCCGCCTCGATTGCCAATTGTGCATTGTAGGGGTGTACTTCCTCGGTACAATCTCTGGCCGTACCTCCCGTACTCAAGTTACCATTGTAACGGAGCATTACAGCTTCTCCCTGCATAGGTATGCTATTTTCATCATAGCCCAGCTTCCCCAATACCTGCCTGGACATATCATCTATCTTTATAGTTGTCAGCGGCTTTTCATGATCGAATCCCCTTAAAGGGCTTCTATTTTCAATGTCAATCAATTGCTTTATCGAGAGTAGTCCATCTCCAACCACAAAGGGAGGCTTCCTCTGCGCTGCCGCAACCATTTTCCCTCCTACTACGAGCAGTCTATAGTCTTGGCCGGGAATATGCTTTTCCACAATCACAGCATGGCTGTATTTTGCAGCTGTGCTGTAAGCTTCCTTCAGCTCCTTGGCGTTAGTTATGTTTGTAGATACACCCTTCCCCTGGTTTGCATCAAAAGGCTTGACAGCAACCGGATAGCCGATGTATGAAGCAATGGCGGAAGCTGATTTGATTGTATATGCAACATCGCCATCAGGAACCGAGATACCGGACTCATACAGTATCTGCTTTGTCAAATGCTTATTGCCCGCCATATCGACTGCAACACATGAAGCCTTGTCTGTCAATGAAGCTTCGATAAATCTTGTGTACTTACCATTTCCCAGCTGCAATACTCCGGAATGCTCCGGACAAGTCACAGGTATGCCTCTTCTACATGCTTCTGCATAAATAGCGCCGGTGCTTGTTCCAAAATCCGACTCCGCCGCTACCCTTTCCAGGTATGCCAAAACACTTCCAAATTCCGGCGAATTACCGTCTATAAGTGTGTTTACCAGTTCCACAGCTGCCAGAATACACTCTATTGCAAGCTTTTCATTTTTACACTCAACCAGCATGTAATAGACCGACGGCTTGCCCGTTTGTCTGCTCTTTCCATAATGTACATCGTAGCCCATTAGTGTCTGTAATTCCAGTACTACATGCTCTGTCACATGGGCCAGGTATGTTCCCTCCCTGAGCCTTTCCAAAAACCCGCCCTCATATCCCAATGAACAATGGTGTTTGCAAAGGCCAGGCAGTATTTGCAGCAGCCCTTCATTAAATCGATTAATTTGATTGGTTGGTGTGTCAAATAATTTCTCAAGATCTATGGCAGCCTTTATTACAGGCTTATGGCTATAAATGTTTCTGCCTTTATATGGCTGTATATATAAAATATCCACTCTTTTCCTCCGACTTTTTTAATGTCCTAATGTACTCTGAGGACCTCCCCGCTAACCGGGTCGTACCCATAACCGGATGGCAGTACATGCAAAACCACATTCGAAATTGCAAGGTTTTCATCCGGCTTTAATTCTGATACATTTGAACTCTTAATATACCTCCCATCTACCACGGTAACAGAATTACTTCCGAGCACTTCGAAATGATCATCGGGAAATATTCTTACCGCAGTATCCTCATCTATGCCTATCCCAAGAATAGACGGGTTTTCTGCTACACCGCACAATAGTCTTCCTATTCGGCCTCTTTGATGAAAGTGCTGATCAACTAATGCTCTCTCAAGCAAGCCAAGGCCGGGAGCCATTTTTAATGTGCATTTTCTTGCCGCATCATTATCATTTCCATCTACAATCATCGTTCTGCTCATAGCAGATGCACCTGCACTTGTGCCCGCAATAATTGCTCCTGCCTTATAAGCGGCGTGCAGTGCCATATACACTTTGGTGCCGCCTAGTATACTTGTAATTCTGAGCTGATCACCGCCCGTAAAAAAAATGCCGGACGACTCTGTTGTCAATTTTGCATTGACTTCCATATCCGCATCATCGCGGGTGTTAATATTTAAAATATCTGTTTGCGGGGCGCCCAGCTTAATAAAGAGTGATTTGTACTGATTACCTGCCTCGGTGGGCATTTCAGTGGCTGTAGTAATGATGGCGATTTTTGTACCCACGGCACGGTTTTCTCCCACAGTACGCGAAAGCGTTATAAAGGCTTTTAAAATAGAACATTCTCCTGTTTTATCTTCAGCGCCGCCAATAATTATTAGGTCTCCCATATTCATTTTGCCCTGTACATACTTGCTGTCTTATATCTTTTTCTCATCTGCTCACCTCATGATATTTAGTTTTCATTACTATTGCTGTTATATGCATGCCAAAGTGTGCCAATCTTTTTTATTTTTACCTGCACTTTTTAATATGCATATACTTTTTTATCTGTAAACTGTTATATAATACCTCCGAAACAGCGATTATTGTAATATTTTCTAATGTAAAAATGTAATAATATAATAATGTATTAATTAACAATATTGTTATATATTAGTTTGTATTTTAGAATAATTTTTGTTAAACTTATGTGTATTATGTTAAGTAATATATTACAAAGGGTGATTAAATGTCGCAGAATTATACCAGCTTAACTGCAAAACAGAAAAAAGTGTATTCAGCAATCGAAGCCTATATTAATGAGAACGGTATACCTCCTACTGTCCGTGAAATAGGTGAATTAGTCGGCGAGAAAACGCCCGGCGCTGTTCAGGGTATTCTCAACAGGCTGGAACAAAAGGGTGCCATAAAGAGGCAGCTTGGAGCTGCCAGATCCATTCAGCTTATTTCGCCGGATGACCAAATGTATGCAAAGCCAGTCTTTGTACCAGAAATCAAAAAAATCAGTAAAAGAAATGTGGATGATCTGTTCAATATTTATAACATTGAAAAATATCATCCGATATCTCCCGATATTTTATCAGAAAACGATGGGCATCTGATATTTGAGTGTCCGGGCGATGGCTTGGAGGAAAGCGGCTTTGGAAATGACGATGTGATTTTGGTCAATACAAAGCCTGACCTGAAGGCCGGCGATATCGTCTTGGTATTTATTGAGACCCATGCACTATTAAGATATTATTACCCTGAAAACGACGGGAGCCTTACCTTGAAGGCCGATTCAAGCATTTTCGATAAGGAAAGCTTTATGCCTGGCGAGGTTAAGATAGTCGGTAAAGTAGTGGGTAGATACACAAGCGTCTAGGCTTTTTTATAAGGCCTGATATAGATGCTCTTGATGCTAATTAAAAAAGGGCTTCCAAAACTAATTTACTGGTTTTGGAAGCTCCTTTTCTTTATTAACTCAGCTTACACGATGTTAGCTTTCAGCAACGTTCCGGCACCTGCCTGTTCAGCAGACAGCTGCATCTTAAAGAATTTTACTCTTTTACAGTTGCATACATAAAGTACTTGTAGCCCAGAGGTGATGACCAGAAGCCTTCAACCTTCTGATTGAGCAGGAACAGGTCAACATAATAGTAAATCGGGCACAGCATGCTCTCGTCAAAGATAATGTCTTCAGCTTCATGCATCATCTTGAAGCGCTCTTCCGGATCTGTTGAAGCCTTAACCTTGGCGATAAGCGCATCATATTCAGTATTGCTCCACTGAG
>CAZQCL010000126.1:0-5837 GCA_964592435.1 uncultured Oscillospiraceae bacterium | reverse complement strand
CAAATATTTGAAGCTTACTGGCTAGGGATTTGTGCGAACTCTGAGGACAAAGAGGTCAGCATATGAGGATTGGATATGCCTGCCTTGCTCTCGGCTTACTCGGAAGTGAGATGAAAAACTGTAGACTAAAGAATGCAAGTGAAGAGCACCTGCTATCCCTAATTGGGCATAATCTAGATTCTCTTGACAAGATGATTGACTATAATATCCAACACGGCATCAAGCTTTTTCGGGTATCCTCAGATTTGATTCCGTTTGGCTCTAGTTTAGCAAAAAGCTTACAATGGCAAGATTTATACGAAGAAATGTTTACATCAATCGGATGCAAAATTGAAAAAGCAGGAATGCGGGTGTCAATGCATCCCGGTCAATACACAGTCCTCAATTCCCCTGATGAATCGGTTGCCGAGAGGGCTATTCAGGATCTTGATTATCACGCGAAGGTACTGGACTGCTTAGGACTTGGAGCTGAACACAAAATAATACTTCATCACGGCGGTAAATATGGTAACAAGGAGCATGCTAAAAAGCGTTTTGTATCGCGATATCGAGAACTTAGTAACAATGTGAAAAGTCGATTGGTGCTGGAAAACGATGATAAATCATTCAATATAGAAGATGTGCTGGAAACTGCATGTGTCGATGGAATTCCCGTAGTTTACGATAACCTGCACAATACTGTGAATCCGGCAGACAAATTTTATAAAGATGTTGAATTGATCAAAAAGTGTTCCGAAACATGGGCAAGCATCGATGGCCCTCAAAAGATCCATTACTCTCAGCAGCACCCTGAGAAGAGAGCGGGTGCGCATTCTGATTTTATAGCAATCGATAAGTTTCTTGAATTTTATCAGAAGCTGCCAGGAACAGATATTGATATCATGCTGGAGGTTAAGGATAAAAACCTATCTGCAATAAAATGCATCAATTGCCTTTCAAACATGGGAATAAGCAAACTGGAAACCGAATGGGCACACTATAAATACTGTATCCTTGAAAGGTCTCCTGAACATTACAACGCTATTCGGAAATTACTTAAGGATAAAAGCACATATCCTGCTCGGGAGATGTACCAAATGATTGAGCTATCACTCAGGACACCTATATTAAGAGGTAACGCCATCAATGCAGCCCAGCATGTTTGGGGATATTTCAAGAACAAGGCCAAGGAATCTGAAAAAAGGCATTTTGATGATGCTTTACGGAAGTTGGAAT
The DNA here is from genome assembly GCA_964592435.1 of uncultured Oscillospiraceae bacterium. Classification (GTDB taxonomy): domain Bacteria; phylum Bacillota; class Clostridia; order Acetivibrionales; family DTU013; genus JAAYBT01. Next base: position 4,622 of record CAZQCL010000126.1, on the reverse strand, counting down.
GGGGAGAGATTGAGGTACAGCCTGTAAAAAACATGCTGTTTACGATGGCCCGTAAATACAAAGCAGATTATTTACTAAACAGTTACTATTTTCATATATAGGGCGATATCTATGGAATATGATGTTGACCGAACCCCGGTAAAAACCCGAGGTTCGGTCATTTTTGGTGCGGGAAACAGGACTTGAACCTGCACACCCTTGCGAGCTCTAGCACCTGAAGCTAGCGCGTCTGCCAATTCCGCCATTCCCGCACGTCAAAACGTAATATTAATTCTACTAGAATTGTTGTATAATTGCAAGTGGAAATAATAAATTAGTTATATCCTTTGTTGTGTTGCCCGTATATTTGCATTGGTGGAGGGGATAAAGTTGAACGAAAAGCTGGAACAGTTTAAAAAGGACATTGTAACAAAAAGGGTTGCCGTCTTAGGCATTGGTATAAGCAATACGCCGCTTATTAGATATCTTGGGAAAATGGGAGTACAGATAACAGCTTTCGATAAGGCGGAAGCAAGCGCATTAGGACCAACAATGGATGTGCTAAAAGGGCTGAATATCAAGTATAGTCTGGGACTCAATTATCTGGATGCCCTTCATGGCTTTGATGTGATTTTTAAAACGCCGAAGGTCAGGTTTGACATACCTGAGCTGTTAAGGGAAGCAGAGGCCGGTGTTGAAGTAACATCAGAGATGGAAGTATTCTGCAAGCTCTGTCCTGCAAGGATATTTGCTGTGACAGGCAGTGATGGCAAGACAACAACGACCACACTAATCTATAAGATTTTAACCCAGCATGGATACAAATGCTGGCTGGGTGGAAATATCGGCACGCCTCTGCTGGATAGAATCGATGAAATTGAAGAAGAGGATATGGTAATTCTTGAATTAAGCAGTTTCCAGCTCCACACCATGCGTAACAGAATTCACACCGCAGTGGTCACGAATTTGTCTCCAAACCATCTGGATGTTCACACGTCCATGCAGGAGTATTCGGATGCTAAAAAGAATATTTTCCTGTATCAAACTGAGTTTGATACACTTGTAGCAAATTATGATAATGCTGTTACTCGTAAATTTGCTGAGGAAACCCCGGGAAAGGTGGTTTACTTCAGCAGAAGGGAAGGCCTTGATGAAGGTGTGATCCTTTCAGACAACAAGATTATTTATCGAACAGGTAAGAAGGAGGATCATATAATCAATACAGAAGATATACTCATTCCCGGTGTACATAATGTAGAGAATTATATGGCAGCCATCGGTGGAACGATTGATTTTGTTAAGCCTGCGGATGTTAAAGCCGTAGCTACCACATTTAGAGGAGTGGAGCATAGAAATGAACATGTCAGGGATCTGAACGCGGTAAGCTTCTATAACGATTCCATTGGTACGAGCCCCACTCGAACCATAGCCAGCCTTAATGCCTTTAAAAGCCGTGTTATATTGATTGCCGGAGGCTATGACAAGAATATTCCCTATGATGTTTTGGGCGAAACGCTGGTCGAAAGGGTCAAATGTCTTGTGTTACTGGGGCAAACAGCAGGAAAGATCGAGAGGGCCTTACAGGACGAAATTGGAAGGACAGGTAGGGGAGCAGATATTCCTGTAATACATTGTGCAACCATGGAGGAAGCAGTAAAAAGTGCTTATGAGAGAGCCTTGAATGGTACATCAAAGGATGAATCATCGGATGCTTTAAAGAATCCATCAAAGGAAGCACGAAATGATGCATCCGAAGACAGAACAGAGGGCACAACAAAGGACGCATCCAAAGACACGTCCGAGAATGAAATCGTGCTCTTATCGCCAGCCAGTGCCAGCTTTGATATGTATAGCAGCTTTGAGGAGAGGGGACTGGAATTTAAAAAGATAGTGAATAGCCTATAAGAAAGGTAATTCATTTTTTGATGTCGAATAATAATAAGAATAATATAAGTAAATACAGTTAAATATTTATCAATGTGGGGGTTACAATGAAAATATCTTTTTTAGGTGCAGCAAAGGAAGTTACAGGATCGTGTTTTTATATTGAAACGGATCAATACAGGTTTATTGTTGATTGCGGCTTATTCCAGGGTAGTAAAGAAGAAGAAGCTCTCAATGATGAACCTTTTCCATTTAATCCTGGAGAATTGGATTTTGTTTTATTAACTCATGCACATATCGACCATAGCGGCCGCATTCCAAAGCTTTTTGTTGACGGTTTCAAAGGTACCGTGTATGCAACAAAGGCTACAACTGAGCTGGCTGCCATAATGCTGCCGGACAGCGGGCATATACAGGAATTCGAAAACGAATGGGTCAATAGAAAACGAGAAAGGGCCGGGCTGCCTCCTGTTAGGCCACTGTACACACAGCAGGATGCGGTTAATTGCATCGAGCTTTTTGAAAGCGTACGTTATTTTGAAGAGCTACAGATAAACGAACAGATAAGGGTTCGTTTCAATGATGCAGGACACATTCTTGGTTCATCCATAATTGAGCTTTGGGTTAAGGAAGACAGAGAAGAGGTTAAGGTTGTGTTTACCGGGGATCTGGGGAATAATGATATGCCGATATTGAGAGATCCCAGCATAATTGAAAGTGCTGATTACCTCGTTACAGAATCTACTTATGGAAACAGAACCCACATGGATGTGGAAAATAAAGTTGAACGTTTTGTTGAGATTATTATCAGCACAATGGAAAAGGGCGGTAATATTATTATCCCGTCATTTGCGGTTGGAAGAACTCAGGAAATACTTTATGAAATTTTTAAGCACAGAGAAGAGTACGGTGATAGGTTGACTCAACTGCTGGAAATACCGGTTTACGTGGACAGCCCCTTAGCCATTTCGGCAACTATGGTTTTTAGAAATAATTTGGATTGCTATGATGAAGAGGCACGAAGCTACATAGCTAACGGAAGCAATCCCCTTGACTTCCCAGGGCTACACTTTACAAAAACCGCTGATGAATCTAAGGCATTGAATGTAACCGAGGGAAGCAAGATTATCATTTCTGCAAGCGGTATGTGTGAGGCCGGTAGAATAAAGCATCATCTTAAGCACAATTTGTGGAGGAAGGAATCCTCCGTAGTATTCGTTGGCTATCAGGCAGCCGGAACTCTTGGCAGGAGACTGATTGACGGCGCAAAGAAGGTTCGGATTTTCGGTGATGAGATTAATGTCGATGCCAGGGTTGAAATGATCGAAGGATTTTCCGGCCACGCTGACAGGGATGGGTTGTTAAGCTGGATAAGCAAGTTTAGCAGGAAACCTCGGAAGATATTCCTTGTACATGGCGAGGATGAGGCTATAGACTCATTTGCCGGATATATCGGAGAGAGTTTGAATATTGAAACTTTAGCCCCCGCCTATGGTGAATCCTTTATTGTGAATAAGAAGGGTGTATTTGATACTGCCGCCTGGAAAGCCGCCAAAGCTGCCATTGTTGTTCCCTATGATTACAAGAGGCTTCAGGTTATCGCCATGCTTGATAAGATTAAGGACGAATTGGAGGAGGCTTCTGCTATCCTTAGGGATGATTTAAAGAAGGAAAATAAGGATATTGAAGTAGAGGAAATGTTGAAGAAGCTCACTAAGTTTGAGAGTGATATCGTCGATCTGATAAGCTAAAACACAGCTGTGCCGGCGGTAACTGAACAGTAGAGTAAGAGATCAAAAAGAAATGAAGGCTTGATTTTTCCTGCGATTATGTAGTATACTAATTCTAATTTTATATGTATTTGTAGAATGGTTATTATGGTAGAGCTTATTTTAAAAGGGGGAAGGATGGTAGGATATGCTTAAGTATGTATTTTTAGGTCTGTTTGTTGTCTTGATGGTTGGAGTCGGTATTATCAGCAAAAAAAAGGTTAACAGTATTCAGGATTTCTTTCTTGGCGGTAGGAGAATGGGACCGTGGTTGTCCGCATTTGCCTACGGTACGACCTATTTTTCAGCAGTCATTTTTATTGGCTATGCAGGCAAAACAGGATGGGAGTTCGGTGTTTCCACAACTCTTATAGGAATCGGAAATGCATTGATCGGCAGCCTTCTGGCTTGGATCGTGCTGGCAAAGAGAACAAGAAGGATGACTCGTGAATTGAATGTGTCAACGATGCCGGAGTTCTTCGAAAAGCGTTATGACAGTAAGGCGATGAAGATTGTAACAGCCTTGATTATTTTTATTTTCATGGTTCCTTATTCGGCTTCTGTTTACCAAGGTCTGGGATATTTGTTCGAGAGAACCTTCGGAGTGCCCTTCTTATACTGTATGGCGGCGATGGCGATTTTGACGGGCATATACCTTCTGCTTGGTGGCTATGTTGCTACGGCTTTGAATGATGCTATACAGGGAATAATCATGCTTGTCGGTGTTGCCCTCATGGTTTACTTTATTATGTCCCATCCGGCTGTCGGAGGACTGAGAGGCGGGTTGACAAAATTGTCTGAGATACCTGAAGTGGGGAAGGGACTGGCAAGCCCTTTTAGTTCAAATCCTCTGAGCCTTATAGGACTAATTATTCTGACCAGCTTGGGAACCTGGGGTCTGCCCCAGATGGTTCACAAATTCTATGCTATCCGTGATGACAAGGCTGTTAAGACAGGAACGGTTATTTCCACTGTTTTTGCCTTGATTAT
>CAZQCL010000125.1:0-5844 GCA_964592435.1 uncultured Oscillospiraceae bacterium | reverse complement strand
GTATAAGATTGAAAATGTAGATATTATTGATACGGCGGAGGTACCTGAACTTCCAATCTCTCCTAAAAAGGCGAGAAATATTGTTTTATCTGTCTTTGCGGCATTTATTTTCGCTATAGGTATTATGTTGCTGCTTGAGTTTCTGAATACAAAGATCAAAACATCAGAGGATGTGGAGAAATATCTTGGGCTGAGTGTTATTGGAAGCATACCGGTAAATTCGTTGAATAAGGGGAGAGGCAAATGAATGAAATAGTAAACCTGAAGAATAATGCAGGTGAATCGGTTGAAGAGGCACTCAGAACACTTAGGACGAATATCCAGTTTTGCGGTGCGGAAAAAGCGGTAAAAACCATTTGTATAACCAGCTGCATACCGAATGAAGGCAAATCTATGACTGCTTTAAATCTTGCGATCTCCATGTCCCGTGCAAACAAGACTGTAATGTGTATAGATACAGATATGAGAAAGCCAAGACAATATAAGATGTTTAGCACGAGCTTCAACACCGGATTGTCCAACTATCTTTCAGGAATGTCTGAGCTGGTGGAGGCTATCAGTGAAACGGACATCAGCAATCTCCAGTTGATTTTATCCGGACCAAAACCGCCTAACCCTGCGGAGCTGCTTGGAACATCCAGATTTATAGAGCTGGTTGACAGGCTTAAGGAAACCTATGACTATGTAATAATGGATACGCCTCCGCTGGGAAGCGTGATAGATGCTGCTCTTGTTGCGGCTGTAACGGATGCGACAATTATACTGATTGAATATAATACTATTGATTATAATAGGGCACTGAAGGTAAAGGAACAACTGGAAAAGGCTAATGCAAGGATTTTAGGCGTTGTGCTCAATAAGATCCCCAAGAAGGAATTTAAGGATTACTATTACGATTACGGCTACCATTATAAACGGAATTCACGGAAAAAAGAGAAGGTATAAATATATCTTTTGAAAGGATTTTATGAAAAAAGCTGCTATTTCCGGGATAATGATCTTGATATCTATCTTAATATCTATATCGGCACTTTTCAGAGGATTATATTTTAGTTTTGATACATATGGGTTTCTAGCGGTACTTGCCTTGCTGTTAACAATATATTTTCTAATTAAAATGGCTGGACATGAGCCTATTCACATTAACAAACTATTTGTATCGTGTGGAATTCTGCTGATTGCGGCAGTGCTGTTCAGCTTTGTCAGGGCATTAAATCCAAGAGAAAATCTTGAGCATCTACTGTTGTATGCAGAGTTGCTGATATTATTTATTGTGCTATATGACTATTTTTATGACAAAAAACTCAAGCTCATACAATACATGATGGTGCCTGCTGCAAATACAGGATTCGTTGCCGCAGTAGTCGGCTTGATGTCCCTTACGGGAAAATTCAGCATATGGCAGGTTTTTGCTGAAAACAACAGGGTTGGCTCTACCTTCCAATATGCCAATACTGCATCCGTTTATTTTTTGATATGCGGTATCTTTGCCATAACGCTTACAAATGCATCAAAGAACACCCTGATAAGGTCGCTTATAACAGGAGTAGGGAATACTATCTTATTCGCCTTTTTTATGACCGGCTCAAGAGGTGGGTATCTTGTGGCTGTGTTTCTGTTACTGGTGCTTCTGCTTCAGCCGAAAGGACGCAGGGTTAGCGGCGTGATTACATTTATTTGTATGATTGTGCCGAGTTTTATTGTGATGAGAGAATTCAATGCAAGTACGGCGGCTCATGATAATTTTAATACCGCTAAATGGATAGCCATTTCCTTTTTTATATCAGCCGTTTCCTGGCTGGTACTTTATTTGCTGAAAAAGCTGATAACGAGAGGCAAGCAGGTATCTATGCCGAAAGGCTCCGGGTTTGTATTTGCGGCAGCGGCAGCCATTGTGGTCATCATCGCCATAGTTTTCAAGGATAGGGTGATTGGAGTTATACCTCCTGTAATTGTGAATAGAGTGACCAGTCTTTTTAAATCCGGGTTCAATGAGAAGAACGTATTATTAAGATTGATATTTGACAAGGATGCTTTGAAGCTGATTGCAGGCAATTGGCTCTTCGGCTTGGGTGCCGGCGGTTGGAAGGCCATGTACCAGAGTGTTCAGGAGTTTTTTTATACGGCGAAGACAGTTCACAATCACTATTTACAGGTGTTTGTGGAAAATGGGATACTGGGGTTTTTGTCATTTACGGCTCTGGTGCTCTTATCCGGCGTTGGCGCGCTTTTTTCCTGGCTGAGGACAAGGGACAGACGGTTGAAGGTTTATGGGGCTGGGCTGCTTTGCGGCTTTGTGGCACTGGCGGGGCATGCGGCTGTTGACTTTGATCTGACATATGTTTCCTTAATGCTTCTGTTCTGGGTCATGTTTGCCGCCTCGGCGGTGAGTTTGCCTGAGGATGCTAGCGTAACGGGCGACTTTGTAGGTGGAAACGGCGTAGTCGGCGCAGTAGTAGGCAGGTTGGACGAAAGCGCCAGTGCGGTGAGTGATGTGATGAGTGGAGCTGGTGCGGCTGGCGCAGTGGAGTGCAAGCTGCCGCTGATAGACAGGTTTAGAGCAATGGTATCGGGAAACGTAGTTAAAATGACCCTTATTATTTGCAGTGCCGCCTTATTTTCCATGCATGCACTATATTTTGCCGGAGCATATAACAGCCAGACTGCTTTTGATTATATGCAGGAAGGAAATATTAAACAGGCAAGAATATATTATGAGGAAGCTAACAGGCTTGATCCCTCGAATGTTAATTACACCTTTGAGCTTGCAGAAATTTATCACACCTATGCAAAAAGCACGAGCAACGAGGAGTACAGGCAGACTTGGCTTGATAAAGCCCGCGCAGCTTGTGAAACGAGTGTGGAAGGGAACAGGAATTATCCTGCATATATGAATATACTGGTGCGGATTTATCTTGAGTCAGATATGCCGCTGCAGGCGCTGGAGCTTTCCCGGAAGTTGGTTTCATGTCAGAAATATAATGCTGAGTGCTATAGGCTACTGGCTGCAAGCTATGTGGGTGCCGCCCGTTATTATGAAAGGAACGGTGACGTAGAGAAGGCGAGGACGCTGCTTGAGGAGTGTTTAGAAATAGACAAGAATCCTTATTTGCGCAGGTCCGGCATAGAAGAGCCTGAGGACAGAGACTCCGAGGAAATTATTGCTGCGTATGAACACAAAGAGGAATTGGCGGGATACTTAAGTAAGGCTGAAAGCATGCTTAAAAGAATAAGTTGAGCGAGTAAGCAAAAAGGCAAGCAAAATATGGGACGAGATGTAAAAGTTTTCATTGCATAAATTTAACATCTAATATATAATTATGATACGGGTGCAGTTTGTAATTTTTGGTTAAATGGTGTGGGGAGTGATTTTGTGAAAAAGATTATAAGTTTGATTTTGGCGCTGTCACTTGTATTTATGATTGGAAGCTTCAGTTTTGCAGGGACGGATACAGATATTACGGATCCTTCGGTACCTGGTGCACCGGCACAAAACGTTACGGATGATATGTATGTTGAAGAAATTGATGACAATGGTGTGCCTGGGGGAACATCTGATTCGTCTACTGATGTCATTGATATTAAAGATGAAGAGCCTCCAAAGTCGGAAGCGCTTCCAAAGACAGGTGGTATTCCCGCTGAAATATTCTATGCTGCAGGGGCACTGCTTATAGTTGTAGCATTGATTATTTCATTAAGGAAATCAACTGCAAAGTAAGGCAGACAAAAAGCTTAAGCTGATAAAGGATTCCTGACTTTGTTCAGGCGTCCTTTTTTGTTCTGGCAGTCGTTTGGGGAGGTCATTCTTTGTTTGCAGATATCCACTCGCATATTATACCGGGGCTGGATGACGGCTCAAAAAAATTTGATATGACGCTGAAGATGCTTAAGACGGCAGCCGCTGACGGGACTGGACATATAGCTGCAACACTGCACTTCAATTCAGCGGCAAATCAGGATATTGGCGGAGTGACAGCTGATGACCCAAGCTCTATGAGCATTTCAGATATGGTCAGAGAAAAAACCGCGTGGTTGAGGGAGCTTGCGGCAGAGCATCATATTGAGATAGAAATTTATCCCGGTATGGAAGTGCTGCTTCAGCTGGATACGCCCTCCCTTTTAGAGAACGGAACGATTACGACAATCAACGATACAAGATATGCTTTGGTAGAGTTTCCTATAAGAGAGATCCCACTGTTTGCATCTGAGATCCTTTATCAAATACAATTGAGAGGGTATATACCAATTCTGGCCCATCCTGAGCGCTGCATGCCTATTATCAGGGATAATGGCATTCTGACGGATATCATAGACCGTGGAGCTTTGGCACAGGTGAATGCAGGAAGCCTTACGGGCTTGTTTGGCAGGAAGGTCAAGAAAACTGCAATAAGGCTGATTAGGCAAGGCATGATACATTTTGTCGCCTCCGACGCGCACAGCGATTATGGCAGGACACCGGAGTTGAGCAAAGCTGCCGGGGTGGTTAAAGGAAAATTTGGTAAGGCTATAGTAAATCGGCTATTTTATGAAAATGGCATGACTGTTTTGAATGATGGCCTTATTGAGATGGCTTATGGGAAATGAAGTATATATTAAGAAAGAATGAAGCTAGATATAGAGGGAGTATGAGTGTAGATATATGAAGAAGCTTTCGATGATACTATTAATCCTGGGTGTTGCGATAGCAGCAATTCCAATTGTCGGGCAAGCATATACCAGGTATCAGGAAAAAAAGATGATGGATGAGTGGTTGAACAGTGTGGATGGGAACCTGCCGGAGTGGGATTACGAGATGGATCCGGAGGATGCTTATGCTCAGCTTCAGGATGCTTTCCTGTCCGAATCGGAAGGACAGGAGGGTAGTACAGGCGGGGCAGCCGATGGTGACGGAGCTGGTGGTGCTGAAGGTCAGGCCGGGGCAGGTGGGGAGAATACCGCTTCGGGTGGAGCTGCAGCCGGTTCGGGAACTAAGTCAGGGATTTCTAATCAGAAGGTTCTGGGGATTATTCAGATTAAGAAAATTAAGGTAAAGGCTCCGATTGTAGAAGGGGTGAAGCCCTCAAACCTGGCATCGGCGGTGGGGCATATACCGGGTACCGCCGCACTGGGGGCGCCGGGGAACAGCGCATTGGCAGGCCACAGGAGCTACACCTTCGGGAAATTTTTCAACAGGCTGGATGAGCTGGTCATTGGTGATGAGATAGTAATTACCACAAAGAAGGAAGATTTGAAGTATAAAGTGAGCAAGATCCATGTTGTCACGCCGGACGATGTTTCAGTTCTCAAGGGAAGTAAGGATGAGAGCATTATAACGCTTATTACCTGCACGCCCATTTATGTAGCGTCCCACAGGCTCATTGTGGTGGCAGCCCTGGAGGAAAGAGTCCTGAAGGAGCCTTAGGAGGCAATCCATTCTTGACACTCAATCGCTTCTTATATAATATTATATTCATTGGAATTATATCTATTGGACAAAAAATACTAAAGGCCAACACAGAGGGATTAAGCGATGGATAAACTTGGATTAAATGAGCTCAGGGAGCGTTTTTTGAAATTTTTCGAGAGTAAGGAGCATTTGCGTCTGCCTAGTTTTTCTTTGGTACCGCATAATGATCCGAGCATCTTGCTGATAAATGCGGGAATGACGCCCTTGAAGCCGTATTTCACAGGCTTGGAGAAGCCTCCGGCTAACAGGGTGGCTACTTGTCAGAAGTGCATCAGGACGCCGGATATTGAGAATGTAGGGAAGACAGCTAGACACGGCACTTTCTTTGAAATGCTGGGAAATTTCTCCTTTGGCGATTATTTTAAGAAGGAAGCTATACCATGGGCCTGGGAGTTTTT
>CAZQCL010000124.1:0-5852 GCA_964592435.1 uncultured Oscillospiraceae bacterium | reverse complement strand
CTTCTCTTCTTTCCATACCAACTCGATATCGATAAGAGCGAAATATTCTTGTCGGTTCCCCGATGTGTCTTCTCCTTCATTTAGTTCATCAAACAGACTTAATTGCACACCGCTTTTCCCGATATCATCATCTCCGAATAGCGAGGAGTAAGAAAATGTGATACGCCTTACCTGTTTCGCGGCATCCTCAATAGACTTCCACCGACTGAAGATAATTTCATCACCGGAATTATTCTTATGCGTAAGGGTATCACCCTGTATGACATTAGCCCGAATAATAGTTCTGGCAGATTTATATAGATCTGATTTTTTAGATAGAGGAGCGTCATGTACTGTCTCGTAATAATCCGCAAACAGTCCGAGCATGTTTTGCCTAGCTACTTCCAAATTATCTTCTAGAAGCTCAATGCCGTATATACTTGACAATGCCCAAAGCGCATACCGCCCCCATGAATTTCTACTATAATTGTCTGTTACAAACCGTAGCTTTATGTCTTCAATAGCCAGCAGGAAGGCACCCTCACCGGCACTGGGTTCAAGAAAAGTCGCAAATATGTCTTCAGCCTTTTCCTTGATCCCCGGAATGGCAACCATCTTATCAATCACCCACTGGGGCGTAAAGACTTCACCGTGTTTTTGAACACGATGCTTTGATTTCATCAATACAGGGTTATTTTTACCCTTCATATTATCCGCAGGCTGGCTATTTATCATTGCTCGCCACCTCCCTCGCTTTTCTTTACATAGGGAATTGCTTTGTAGAAATCAATGAACTGCTTTTCTCATGTACTATTTACTGTTGCGGAAAAATACACTCGTCTTTACCTTTTACCAATAATTATAGCATGCGTAATGACACCTTTCAATAATAAAGAAGTATTTGATTACGGTAAATTAACAAGCCCACATTCTTCTCACAATGCTTTATCCTCCCTTTTTTCCTTCATCACAGCCAGGCTAACAGTCAGCATTATCGGGAAAATCATCGCAGACAGCAACCCGGATTTCAAGCCAATCTGCTCAGGAGCCATGCCGTAAGCTTGACCTATGGCAAGCAGCTTGTGGGATTGCTGAGCTAAATCGGAAACCAAACCGGCCATCCAAGGCCCGATAGAGGCCCCCACATCACCAAATACCGCCAGCAGTCCAAACATTGCTGTCCCGCCTTTAGGGAAAGCCTCTGCCGTAAGGCTCAATGTCCCCGGCCACATAAGGCTTACGGAAAATCCGCAAAGGGCACAGCCAAGCAAGGAGATAATCGGTATCTGAACAAATACTGTAATCGCATAGCATATAACACATAGCGTTCCGCTGGCTGCTAATGCTTTTTTTAGATCAATCCTATGACCGAAGGTACCATAAATGGTTCTTCCTATTCCCATCAATAGCGCAAACAGACACGGCCCAAGCAAATCACCCATCAGCTTGGGCACCTGCAGCCCCTTCTCTGCAAATAAGGAAGACCACTGGGACATAGCCAATTCGGAAGAGCCCGCACACATCATCAGTATCAGTGCCAGGATAAATGTCCTGGTTCCGAATAGCTGCCCCAGTGGTGTTTTCTCCTTCTCCTCTACAGGCGGCATCAAGGGTACCTTCATGAACTGGAACATATTATATAGTGGAACCAACGACCACATCACAGGTAGAATAAACCATGTATCTGCCCCCAGCGCCTTCAGCAACAGAGTAGTTATGAGAACGACAGCCATCTGTCCCCAGCAGTAAAAGGAATGAAGAAGGCTCATCGAAGAGGACTTTGCCTCCCCGGGCAATGAATCCATGATCGGGCTGATCAAAACTTCGATAAAGCCGCCTCCCACAGCATAAATCATTACTGATATCATCAGTCCCATGTAGGGGCTTGGCAGGATGCTAGGCAGGACTCCCAGGCAAATCAGCCCTAAAGCACAGAAAAAGTGTGCCGCTACAACAGCTTTACGGTGCCCAATCCTGTCAGCATATCTCATTGCAAAGAAATCCGCTGCTATCTGAGTTCCAAAGTTAATCAGTATCAGCCGACCCACCATTTCGAAGGAGATATCGTATTTATCTTGAAAGATAATAAAAAGCAGCGGTGCCAGATTGTTGACGATGGCCTGTGTAATAAAGCCTGTATAGCATGCGTACATCGTGTTTTTAAACGGATGCTTCACTTTAGTTGCTCCCTCTTAATGCCGTAATTTTGCATAATCTTTTACATCACTTTTTAGATAATGTCCTATGAGATTGTACCACATATTAAGCTTTCCTGGAGCGTTTTTGTATACTTAGTATCTTCTTTCCATTTAACCGGCATTCTATTTATTCAAAGTTGCTTGGGAGCCAACAGATTCAACAAGCTTTTGAGCTGCTGATGAAAGCGGAACGCCCTTTAAGTAGCAGAAGCCTATTGACCTGGCCGGGATTTCTTCTACTAAATCCACTTTATGTACCGCCCCGCCTTGCAAATAATCCTGTGAAAACTCCTCTATAACGCAGGCAATGCCAAAATTGAAACGCGCGAATTCCAGCAATAGATCATGAGATCCCAATTCGATTTCAGCTGTAATCCTTATCCCCCTAGATAACAGATACCTTTCTACGTACTGGCGTGAGTTGGATTTGCGCTCTAAAATAATCAGCGGCAGCTCCGCTATTTCACCGATACTTTTCGGCAAGGAGCAAACATCCTTGTATTTATCCCCACATACAAAGATATCATGTACGTCGATACATTTCATGGTTTCCAGCGCTGCATCTTTTATCGGCAAATTGCAAAGGGCAATATCGGCCTCCCCTGATTTGAGCATAGTGCAAATCTCCGGCGTCGTTCTGTTAATAATCTTCAGGCTGATACCCGGGAATTGGTCGTGGAAGTGTGCCAGATAGGGCAGCAGGAAATATTTCGAAATAGTGTCCCCGACACCCACCTTCATTTCGCCTATCGTCAGGTTTTTGGATTCCAGCAGTTTATTCTCTCCCACATGAATCAGATTCATCGCGGGATTGACATGTTCAAAAAGAATCTGCCCATCATTTGTCAGTGTAGCCCCTTTAGAGCTTCTGATAAAGAGGCGTATATCCAAATCTCTTTCCAGGTTCATAATTGCCTGGCTCACCGCAGGCTGCGTCATATATAGCTCTTTTGCGGCCTTTGAAAAGCTTCTGTTTTTTGCCACCTCACAAAAAACTTTGTATAGATCCAGCTTCGTCGCCATATAACCCCCCGTTATATTATATATTAAAGCTATTTATTTTACTTATATCACTAAAACGAATATAATACAAGAGTAGAATGCACTAATTGTGACAAAAGATACATGAACAGCACTGAAATAAATGCGTCGATGGTAGCTGAATAGGTAGATTGATTTTAAGAATGATGTAAGGAGAAATGCTATATGAAAAGAATGGTCGGGACAGTCGTTAGAGGCCTTAGGTCTCCTATAATAAAAGAAGGGGATGATATCGTAAAAATTATTACCGATGTAGTTCTCAGGGCAGCACAGGCCGAGAACTTTACCATCCGTGACAGGGATATCGTCGGTATCACCGAATCCGTTGTAGCACGCGCCCAGGGAAATTATGCACACATAGATGCAATTGCAGAGGATGTCAGAGGCAAATTCGGGGATGACACCATTGGAGTGATTTTCCCGATCATGAGCCGAAATCGTTTTGCGGTTTGCCTGCGCGGCATCGCAAAGGGCGCGAAGAAAACCGTGCTCATGCTTAGCTATCCCGCCGATGAGGTGGGCAATCACCTTGTGGACATTGACCTGCTTGATGAGAAGGGTGTGAATCCCTGGTCTGATGTTTTAACGCTGGAGCAGTTTCGCGCCAATTTCGGCCATATTAAACACACCTTCACAGGCATAGATTACATCGATTACTACAAATCCCTGATTGAAGAAGCCGGAGCCCAGTGCGAGATAATCTTCTCCAACAATGCCAAAACGATATTGAACTATACAAAAAACGTGCTTGCATGCGATATTCATACAAGGTCCAGGACAAAACGAATTTTGAAGGCCAACGGTGCAGAAAAGATATACGGCCTGGATGATATTTTATCCTCGCCGAATAGTAGCAATGGGTTTAATGCAGACTACGGCCTTCTGGGCTCAAACAAGGCCACAGAAGAAACTATAAAGCTTTTCCCCCGTGATTGTAAGGTGTTGGTCGACAAAATACAGGCTTCCATTGCTCAAGCAAGCGGAAAAATGGTTGAAGTAATGGTATACGGAGATGGCGCGTTCAAAGATCCTGTAGGTAAGATATGGGAGCTTGCAGATCCCGTGGTTGCTCCCGGTTATACTTCGGGACTTGAGGGCAAGCCTAACGAAATAAAGCTAAAGTATCTGGCCGACAACAAATTTGTTGACTTAGAAGGTGGGGAACTGAGCGAAGCTATTTCGGACTATATCAGGAATAAGGATGAAAACCTTGTAGGTACTATGGAAACCCAGGGCACCACCCCCAGGAGGCTGACGGACCTTATCGGTTCGCTATGCGACCTGACATCGGGCAGCGGCGACAAGGGCACTCCGTTCGTGTACATTCAGGGCTACTTTGACAACTACGCAAAATAAAGCTGCCAAATTCAGTTTAAGGCTTTTGCCCAGCTTATTGACCACATAAAAGGCCATCGGTACCCTGCTCCTTCACTGCCTGAATGAATTCCTCAATGGATCCAAGCTCGCGGTCAAACTCCATACCACCGCCATACATGCAGTCTATATCGTGGGTATCCGAACCTGCTGTTTGATAAAGCGAATACTTTTGGGCTAGCTCCAGCGCCCGCTCATCAAACCTGGGGTCGTTATGGCTGGCATTGCACACCTCTATAGCATCAACATACTCGGGAAACAGCCGTATGGCTTTGATATACCAAACCTCCCTGAATGGGTGTGCCTGTGAAATAAAGCCTCCATGCTCCCTTGCGATTGTCAAATACTTTTTAATCGGCCAGGAAAGCATATCGGGGAAAGAGAGTAAAAAGTCTTTGTCAAGACCGTATGTGAGAAATTCTGTGCCCTGATCCGCATATTCCCAGCCGAAAAACACAGAGAAAGGCAAATTTTTCGCTTCCTCCAGCGCATTTTCATAACCTGCGTAAAATAGCTCAACGCGCTTTTCCCATGGCAGATTCCGTGGAATGGAGGTATTCCCATTAAAAAAGTGATCTGTAATTATGATGCCGGAATAACCGGCCTCATAATGAGCTCGAACCATTTGAGCGCCTGTACTCACTGCACATGCGCTTGCCTGCCTGGTATGCAAATGAGTTTCGTATTTGAATTTTCTTGCTGTTACTTTTGCTCCACTCGCTGTATACTTCATAGACATCTTCGCATCCTTTTGTATAATTATATTTTGAATGTGGATAATAGTCAAACAAGAGCCAGCGTAAGATTTTTACTTTTCATTTATATGCTTTTGAGTATATGCTTTTGAGCCTATTCCTCCTCGTCAATCTGTTTATCTGCGTCAGGTATTCAACCATGTTATTTATTTGGGATTGGGGATTGAAAGAGCAGACCGCACTGCTAGATTTTGCAGGTAATGGGGTACAATTACAGTAAAAAATCCCTATTTCAGCTCATTTTATAGTAAACCGTCTATAAAATAAGGCTTTTTTAGGCATATTTCTTCCCATTAGTTGAAATTTTCAGCAGTGCGCCATACCTATATAACTTTGGGGTGAATTTCCCTGTTTAAAACCCCGGGCCCTGAAAGCTGCATATTTACGTTCCTTTCTGGGGTAAAATCTTATTTGATGGGTCTGTACTCCTTGATGCGTCTGTACTCCTTTATTCACCTATGTCTTGAAACATCGCAATTAGCTTTTCAATACTCTAACTTCGTCC
>CAZQCL010000123.1:0-5913 GCA_964592435.1 uncultured Oscillospiraceae bacterium | reverse complement strand
GAAGTGCCGCAAAATACATTGCCACTTCAACGATGGAAGTTTATCATGATGCAAGAGTTTATGACACGGGTATGATTACCGTTCTCGAAATCATGGGCAGAAATGCCGGCTGGCTCACGGCTTCCGCAGCTCTCGCTTCCTACGCAGGTTTCGGCCCCGATTTAATTTATTTGCCCGAAATTCCCTTTGATATGGACAAGTTCATTAAGGAAGTAACTGATGTCTATAAGAAGAAAAACAAAGTCATTATCGCAGTTTCAGAGGGTATCAGGGATAAGGATGGCACATACATTTCCGAATACGGTTCGGATCTTGCAAAGAGTAAGGATGCGTTCGGCCATGCACAGTTAGGTGGACTAGCCGCAACACTGGCGGATATTTTAAAGGAAAAGACCGGAGCCAAGGTACGCGGTATCGAATTCAGCCTTCTGCAAAGATGTGCTGCCCATCTGGGTTCATTGACGGATGTAAATGAGGCATACCTGGCTGGCCAAATGGCCGTCAGATTCGCAGTCGAAGGCAAGACTGACTATATGGTTGGCTTCGAAAGAGCCGCGGGATCGGACTATAAATGTAACATTAAGCTGATTAACTTAACGGATGTTGCAAACACCGAGAAGAAAATTCCACGCGAATGGATTAATGAAGCGGGCAACGGACTAAACAAGCCCTTTATTGACTATGCTCTGCCCTTAATCCAGGGCGTTTCAACTCCTCCGCTGGAAAACGGCCTCCCGAGATTTGCCAAGCTGAAGAAGGTTCTGGCTACGAAGTAAGTTCCCCGGGTGACGGCTCTGGTTCTTCACCGGAGCAGATGCCGTCTGAAAACCAACAAAACCACAGGTTGACGGCATGCCCGTCATACCTGAGAAGGCTATCGGAGAAAACCCCCGGTAGCCTTTTTTGTAAACCATAGTTTTTGCGACGTAACCATAATACAAGAATTGCACACTCGCAATATATTACGCCATATTATCCTGCGATGCATCTGCTTTTTCTTGTTGAGTATCGCTTGCAGTAGTTTTTTCATTTTTATCTCTCCCATCCTATTTGGGAATTATCGGTTTCTTGCTGATGCGCCCCTTAAAGGATTTATTGACCTGCAGCTCCATAAGATCAAAATTCACTTCACCTGCTGAGCCTATTCCCATCTTATATATAGAAAATTCTTGAGAACCTAACCCAGATGCATCATTATTAATTCCTATACCTACTATATCCAGAGTAGATACTCCGAAGTTCCCAGAACCTTCAAACAGAGTGTAGCCGCAGGCCATACCAGATTTCGGGACCAAGGGCACGATCCCGGGACCGGAGCCGGGGTCTCTGCCATAGTTTGCATATTTACCTCCGTCGTATGCCTCAACAATAATAGTCAGGTTTTCCGCCGTGTAGGTACCTCCGATATTAATAAGGAACTTTATAATTGTATTCTCAGATTTATCAATGACTTTTTCACTTAACTCACTGGCATCTATTTTAACTTCAATAGTTGCATCCCCTTTATATACTCCTTTTGAAGTTTTGCCTCCCTCTTTTGTTACGTTCAATTTGAGTTTATAAATTGCCTTCATTGGAATCTCAAAATCCCCTACATCCTTTTCAATAGTGTCGTTAATGCGTATTGTCCATATAAACTCATCAATCTTTGGGTTTTCCTCGACAGGAATATCCAGCTCAGGGTCATGCTCTACTGGGATTTCATCATCTGGGTTTCCTTGTTCAGACTCCCCTTGAGAATCATCCGGTGTATCCGGGGGCTCCGGTTGTTCCGGTTCACCCTGAGGTGCGCCTATACCGGGCGGGTTTGAGGTTTGGGTATCATCTTCATCTTCATCTTCTTTATCTACAGGGAACAATAATATCGGCCCATCTTCTTTTACTACAATACGGCAAGTGCCATTGTGACCTTTATTGGCGTTCGGGACTGCCTCCACAATAGCCTCACCCCCAGATATAGCAGTTACATAACCATTTTCAGATACCGATGCAATCTGATTGTCCGAGCTGCGCCAGCTTATATCCATATCCTCATTCCCATCCGGCGCGTTTTTTATCCTAAGCAATAAAGTCTCTCCTGCCGGCATCTCGACCATGGCCGGGTAAATCATGATTTTATCTTTATCTGTGCCAGGAAGCTGTAGTTCACATCCGCAGGCCACAACTGCCAAGCACAACATCAGTAGCAATACCCTTATAGCCGTATTCACCCTTGGCGCCATTTTCATTATCTTACGTATCCGCATCATTCCATCTCCATTCCACTTCTTTCTACCTACAACTATTACCATTATCTTATTAGTTAACAGGCAATTTGAATAGATAAAATATGCTTATATACAGTAAGAAAAATGCTTTTTTATTGATAGTAAAAAAGATGTGATTGACGGCACTCATGTCATGCAAAGGCACTCCCATCCGAAACATACATTCCATTAGTACTGTCAATATCGCTGCCCTACCGCTCTATGCCGGTCTTTTTTGCGACGGAATAGCCGAAGAACCCAAGCTCTTTTCCCAGCGACCAATACTTGCCGTGGGAATAGCAGATCAGTCCGGCCTTCTCAAGCTCCAGCTTGCCCTTTTCGTTGAGAAGCATCTCATCTGCCTGCACAGCCACTATTTTTGCAATAAAAACATCATGACTGCCCAGATCCAGTGTTTTTTCAACAACGCACTCCAAAGAAACTGGGCTTTCCTCTATTATAGGTACATCAATGGTAGAAGCCTTCTGCGGGGTCAATCCCGTCAATGCGAATTTGTCCGTATCCCTTCCCGATTTTACTCCGCACAGATCCGTAGCACGAACCAGCTTCTCCGTGGTTAGATTCACAGCAAACTGGCCCTTCTGTTTTATCAGCTCATAGGAATACCTTTCCTTCCGTACTGAAATAGATAGCATGGGCGGTTCTGAATTGACCGTTCCTGCCCAGGCTAAGGTTATTATATTCGCCTTTCCCTCAGAATCCGCACATGTGACCATTACAACAGGTACAGGATTCAGTAGTGTAGATGGTTTCCATACTTGCTTAGACATACTTACCTCCAATCTCACGCTTCAAGTTCTTGATATTTTCTCTCCGCTACTGTATACAGCAGCAGCAAAGATAATACTCCCAAAACAACAGATACTGCACCTATGCCCAAAAATACAACTGCCGTTGGCAGTTTAAACCTTATCATTACAAAAGCCACAACAGCTAATATCAACAATACGAGCATTGACAACAGCATGCCGACGCCTCCATTCATATTCTGCTTCATCGCTTCCTGTTCACTGTTCCATACCAGCTTCGGATGGAAGACATCCAGCGCCAAACTCAACGCATTCATAGGCAATGAACCAAGCAAGCCTATCACAGTGGCACCAAGCACCCAAAATATGGGCAGATTAAAAAATATGAGCATAATGAGTGCCGCAACAATCACACCAAGTGACGAAACAATTATACTGACCAGCAGCTTCGCATTCGCCTGTTGCCGCCCGCTAACAGGAATCATTTTTGTTATCCACAGAGTTCTGGCCTCTCTTGATAAAGCTGTGGAGGCTACCATGTTCATACCTGCTGTAAACAACATAAGTGCAAGGCCTCCCAACAATACATAGGGCAATATTTCCGGCTTATTGATTTCGTCGAACAGCTGTGCAAATTCCGGCTCACTCCTTTGCATAATCAGCATGAAAACAAAAATTAAGGGACCGATAATCATTCCGACAAATCCATTCAGCAAATAAACCGGGGTTCTGACTAAGAGCTTCCAATCTCGTTTCATCATCGCAATTACCGGAATAGACACTTTGCCATAGCTTTTTTGCTTTTGTAAATCTGTCAGACTCCTTCTCTTTCTGCTTACCTCCTGTCCGGCAAGAAGAGACCTATAAAAAACTCGGTTTGACACTACCATCAATAGTAGGAAAAATAGCGCGCAAACAGAAATAAAAAGCAGGAGATGGCCTATTCCAGCCGTTCCTCCCTCTGTAAGACTCATAGTAGCCCATCTGATCGGCGGGAATCTATCACCCAGCATATCAGCCAGGCCTCTTTGGCCGATAAAGTAATCCTGCATGTCTTCTACATTGTCAGGCAGCTTCTGCATGTACATGCTAAGTCCCAATGCGAGAACAACCCCAATAATTCCGCCCGCTATTGTGAGAGCATCCTTGTATCTCCTAAGATTAACAAACCGCATTAGCAGCATTACAAATAGTGCGGCTGCAGTCAAGGGCATAATAGGAACAATCAGCATCAGCAACAGGCTTTTTATCCAGTACATGATCCCCTGTCCGGTCCCTGCTCCATAAATGATGATGGGAGGGAGCATAATTGGCATGGATGTGAGATACTCATTTATCATAACAACAATGAACTTCCCGCCTATAACCTCATAAGGCTTTAGGGGCAACGGCACAAAGGATTTTATATCATTTGAAAAGTAGAATGTCCCCATAATATAGAATAGCCCAAAAAATAGAATAACTGACATGGATAGCATAAGAGAAACGGTCAGCAACATATCGGGCTGGCCTATAGCCAAACCGGCAGCAAAAAGGGATATCATCATTGAGGTGTAGATCACAAACAGCGGTAAAAATGATAAGATTATAATTGCCGCAATCAGTATGGGCTCCCACCGCTTTTTCTTTTCTCTGGTAAAACGATACTTAAGAGCCGAAAAACCATAATTTACATTCAGCTGCATTTTTATAAAAGCTGTAAAAGGTTTCATTCTTCAGTCAACTCCAGGAATATATTTTCAAGAGATTCCTTAATGTCACCCTGCCTGAGCTCATCCATAGTTCCTATCGCAATCAGCTTTCCTTTGTGTATGATGCCGACCCTGTCACAAAGCTTCTCGGCAACTTCCAATATATGCGTTGAAAAGAAAACCGTATTCCCTTTATCGCAGTGCTCTCGCATTTGGTTTTTAAGCAGATGGGATGATTTTGGATCCAAACCTACCATAGGTTCATCCATTATCCATACATTAGGATTGTGGATCAGTGCGCCTGTCAGTGCAATTTTTTGCTTCATGCCGTGGGAGTAGCTTTTTATCAGATCCGGCGCAGCATCCTCCAGTCCGAACATGTTTAAATAATATTCGATTCTTTGCCGGCGTACATCAACCGGCATCTCATAAATATCTGCCATGAAATTGAGATACTCCGTCCCTGTCAGCCGCTCATACAATTCCGGATTGTCAGGGACATAGCCTATCCTTCTTTTAGCTTCAATGGAATCCTTCATGATGTCAATGCCATTGATCAGAACACTGCCCTTATCAGGGTTTAATAATCCCACAATCACCTTTATCGTCGTCGTCTTACCTGCTCCGTTAGGCCCGATAAAGCCGAAAATTTCTCCCTTTTTCACTTCAAGGCTCAAATCGTCAACTGCCTTGATGGCTCCATTATTGTAGCTTTTTGTTATATTCCTGATATCTATCATTTGGATTCCTCCCACTGTTGAAATCATCAATCAAGCACAAGATAAGCAGATCCGTCTATTCTCGTAGTTTTTTCACTGTCTATATTTATAGAACTTATTTCATATCCCTCGGTTATTACATTAGCTGCAACACCCATATATGTCTTTAAAACATCTCCCAGGCCTATACTATGCTCCACATTCTTACCGAGAATCTCAATAATCCCGGGTATTTTCCCGATGTTTTTTATCGTTCCCTTCTGCTTGATCAGCTGCTGCATAAAAGTAAGCTGATTCTTTTTTCGTCCCGGATCACCAATTTCAAAATAGCTTCCATCATCTCTGTAGCCCTGCCTAAACCTGACGAAGCCCTCCGCATTGAATCCGTCGAGATGCTGCATCCCTTTTTGTATATCTATTACAAGATCCTGGGTCGGGTCTTCATAATCCATTCTGTATGGGACATAAATATCAATACCACCCAAAT
>CAZQCL010000122.1:0-5928 GCA_964592435.1 uncultured Oscillospiraceae bacterium | reverse complement strand
CATGATACTCGTCCAGTATAGCCTTATTCACAAGCACTGTTGTCCCGTCTGGAGCGTAAACCTCAATCGGGTAAGGGAAGCAAGCAATCACTTTGGCAAGCAATTCCTCTTTACCAAAAAGCGATTGGAATGACTCCATAATGCTATTTTGCGTGGCATCCGCATTATTATTCATTTTCTCACGTTTCCTTTACCTCGGATAATTCAACCTGAAACTCCCTTATTACACTATATTATACTACAAATTTATGTTTTTTTCAGCATTTTACTTCTTCGACACCTATAAGTAGCGCATTCTAACATGCTTGATATTCAAATACTCGAACAAGCCTTCCGTCCCGTGCTCATGGCCGAAACCACTGTCTTTCCAACCGCCATACGGTGCATTTATAACGCCTGCATCCACATTATTTATGGCAACATTCCCGGCTTCGATGGCAAGTGACAGGCGTTGTGCTGTACTTAGGCTTTCAGTGAATACTATTGCCGCCAGCCCGTAACTGCAGTCATTTGCCATCGAAATTGCCTCCTCTATGCTATCGAAGGGCATAACTCCAACAACCGGTCCGAATGTTTCTTCCTTCATAATGAGCATGTCATGGCTAACGTTCCCTAAAATCGTCGGCTCGAAAAAATAACCTCTTGTATATTCAGAGCCCTCTGGTTTTTTGCCGCCGCAAACCAGCTTTGCGCCTTTTTCAAGTGCATCCTTAATATGTTCTTCTGCTTTTTTGATGCCTGCGGATGTCGTCATTGGACCCAGATCACAATCCTTTTCCAGACCGTTCCCGATTGTTAGTCTTTTTGTCGCCTCGGCAAAGCTTAGCAAAAATTCTTCATATATAGACCGGTCAACATATATTCGGTTGATCGCTATACATATCTGCCCCATATTCCTGAAAGATCTCCGGACAGCACCTTTGACGGCAGCATCCAGATCGCAGTCCCCGCATACGATCATTGGTAGGCTCCCGCCGAGCTCAAGCGACACTTTCTTGAAAGTAGCCTTACAGCTTTTCAGCACCTGCCTCCCGGTTTGAGTCGAGCCTGTAAACGCTATCTTTTTTACCAGAGGGCTGCCTGTCAAAACTGAACCTATTTCAGATCCATAGCCCGTAATCAAATTTATCACGCCATCAGGTATACCCGCTTCCGATATGCAGCGTATAAAAGCAATCGGTGAAAGCGGAGTCTCTGACGGTACTTTTGCAATTATTGTACAGCCTGATGCCAGTGCACCTCCAACCTTCCATGCAAGCAGCTCTACAGGATAATTCCAGGGTGATATTGCTACGGCAACACCCACCGGCTGATATATTACCCTGCTTTCACAGTTTTCCTCAGCGTTAGCAATAATGCGTCCACATACTCTTTCGCCTTCCTCAGCGTAGTAGCGGAGGATTTCTGCGCCTTTGCGCACCTCTCCGAGAGCTTCACGGAAGGGTTTTCCCTGTTCCATTGTCATTAGCTCAGCAATTTTTTTCTCATTTTGTAAAACTATAATACTGGCTTTCCGCAGTAAACTCCCTCTGTCGAACGGCGTTAGTGAAGACCAGCTGCTAAATGCTGCATCTGCTGCATTTATTGCATCCTCCGCATCCCTTCTACCGGCTTTCGATACCATGGCGAATATTTCTTCGCTAGCCGGATTCACGACAGGTATAGTGCCCTCATCCCTCGCCGCCACCCATTTCCCGTTAATCAGCATCTTCTCATAAATCATTCTGACATTCCTCCGGTTCCAGCGTACATGTCACCCAAAGCACCACAAGCGGAAGGTTTCCTTTCTGCAGCGTTGTATGGTATTCGCCCGGTTCTACATATAAAGCGTCTCCAGCCTTTATTGGAAACTCATCGTCACCTGCGATCATTACACCTTCTCCCGATATAACAAAATAAACCTCTTCCATATTGCCGTGAGCATGCCCCGTGGTCGTGCCTGTCGGATAAATGGTCGTATAACCCATTTTCATGCGGCGTGACGGGCTTATTTCAGGATCAATGAGAAAGTATGTGTCCCTAAGTACTTTCATATCCCTGTTCTTCACATTGTAGCGTAGTGATCTTGGATCAATGTCAGGAGCTCCGTCCTGCACGTTTTTAAGATATTTCACAATAATTCCCTCCGTTTTCAGAATTAATACCGCTTAATTATTAAGTTCTTTCTTAATAATTTCATTAAGAACACTGACCGTAATATATTCAGTATCATGACATATATCGCTAGCCGACTTCAAAACCACAGCCGGATTTCCGGGGTCACCAAGGGATGTTACGACCAGATTGGCTTCCTTCAGGTCCTCGTCTTTTGAGTAAAAGCTTGTAGTCACAATACAGTACATCCCCGCATTCTTAGCCGCCATAAGTCCGTTGCGGTTGTCTTCGATTACAAAGCATTCGCTGCCATCAAGTGAATATTTTTCTTTGACCAGATTGTAAATGTCAGGCGCGGGTTTTTTGTGCCGGACAATGTCTCCTGCAAATATGCTACTGAAATAAGTAAACTCCTTTTCGCCTACTGCCGACCTGATTAGCGTTTCAACACTTTTTTCGTTCGAAGTCGAGCAGGCAGCCAGAATAAGGCCTCTTTGATGGGCTTCATTTATAATCCGCTTTATCCCGGGGCGTACAGGTAATTCACCCTTCTTGCTCATTTCCATGAATATTTCCGTTTTGCGCTTATGGATAGCTTGTATTTTTTCATCATCAAAGTTTATACCCGGAAATCTGGATCCTTTTTTTCCAAAATAGACTTTCATCCTCTCTTTTCCCCCGGCAGTCTTGAGAAGTTCCCGGTACTCGTCCACACCCCATTGGGCATCGATCCCCATTTCCTTAAAAGCACGGTTAAATGATACGCGATGGCCGTCTCTTTCCGTTTCGGCTATAACTCCGTCACAATCAAAAATCAAAGCTTTCATTTCACTCATTTCGCTCTCCTTAAATATTAAATATACAGGTCTTATGACCATGGGATTTTACAGATGGATCCTGTCCCTGTTGACAATATGTTCAGGCACCTTTCCCTCCAGGTATTTCACTATCTGAGACACAGCCTCTGTCGTCATTTTCGCTCCACACTCCTTGGTCAATGCTGCTGTATGCGGCGTTAAAATCACATTCTTCATGCTAAAAAACGGGTGGTCTGCCATCGGCGGTTCATTTTCGAATACATCCAGGGCAGCGCCGCTTATTTTGTTTTGCTCGAGCGCGCTAATCAGAGCCTTTTCTTCTATTAGCTCCCCTCGACTGGTGTTGATAAGATATGCGCTGCGTTTCATCCTGCCTATCAGACTTTCATTTACCAGATGCCTGTTCTGTGAAAAGCTTGGAACATGAATTGTAATAAAATCCGATACTTCAAAAAGCTCCTCCAGCGATACGGCAAAAGCGGTTTCTCCTGCAAACCGTTCCTGTACGAAAGGATCCGAAGCAAGTGTCACCATTCCAAGCCCCTGTGCCATTTTCATTACCTTGAAGCCTATCTGTCCGAGCCCGATGATGCCCAGTGTTTTTCCCCTGATTTCAACGGCGCTGTTGTCGCTGCGTTTACTCCACATACCGCTTCTGACATATCCGTCCATCTGCGGCAGCTTTTTTGCCAGCGTTAGGATGAATGCCATCGTGTGTTCTGCCACAGAGATAGCATTTATTCCGGGCAGGTTGCATACTATTACATTATGATCGGATGCGGCCTGAAGGTCGATATTATCATAGCCTACTCCTGTTCTTGATATGATTTTCAGTTCAGGAGCGGATTCGATTATTTTTCTTGTAATCTTAGTTTTGCTTTTCAAGACTATCCCGAAAATATCCTTAATATCTTTTAGGACATCTTCTTCCGAAATACCGCCCGCCGTTACGATTTCAGCTTTCCCTTCCAAAAGCGCAAGGCCTTCGTCTGATATTCTCTCTGATATTAGTACTCTTTTCACGATACTCACGTCTCCCATTAGTCTTCGCTGTAGATATATCCAGACTCTGTGATATACTTCGTATTTATTCCAGACAATCACCTTTTATGGGGTAATTTATAGATAGCAGGCCTGAGAAAAGGCCTTATAAATAGAATCCTTCTGATCATCATTACAATCGGCGAGTGGATTTCTCACATTTCCGCCTTTGTACCCGAACATGTCACATGCGGCTTTAACACCGGCTACTCCGTACTTACCGGCAGCGCTCCTGTTCAATGCGATCAGTTTATCGCTAAGCGCTTCCGCTTCCAACAGCTTTTTATCGTCAAATAACTCTTGTATCCTGCAGCAGGGTTCAGCAAGATAGTTGGCCATCGACAGGACTCCACCAGATGCCCCTGACTTAAGTCCTGTCAGGAAATTACTGATGCTTCCTGCCACTACTTCAAAACTTTTGTCCCTTACTTCTAGATATTTTTCAATATTTCCGCTGGACGTATCCTTCATCCCTGCTATGTTAGGGTGTTTTGATAATTCCTTCACCACTTCAGGTGACAGGGTGACTCCGGCTGCGAACTTCGGGCAGTTGTAAAGAAGCACCGGCACCGAAAGGGCATCTGCAACAGCAGTGTAATACCTTATCAGTGCCCCATCGTCCATTGATGAAGCAAAATAGCTGGGGCACAACACTGAGACATAATCTGCTCCTTCATCCTGTATCCTTTTGCCAAATTCGATTGTACAATATGCTGAATGTCTCGCAATTCCTACTATCAAAACCTTATTCTCAGCCGCATAGCTTTTTACGGTTCTAAATACAGACAGCTGCTCATCATCGTTTAAATGAGCAAATTCGCCATTACTTCCAAGAGGCATATAGCCTGCGACCGGTGTCCTGTTTGAACGTGAGATATTATGAGCAAGCATGTTCAAATCCACCTTCTGGCTGCTGAATGGTGTAACTACCGGTATAAATACCCCCGCCAGTTTTTTGTTCATCGGAATCCCTCCTTGTAATATCTCTCCTTTTGTAACGGCTTAAGCCTTCCCGCTGCTCCCAAATATATCCATAAATAATTCAATGCTTTTAGTGGCAGAATCCTCCAGATACTTTATTGATCTGATAGGTTCATAGTCGCCGGGGTTTTCTTTAAAATACTTCTCAAATGAATCTCGGAATATATGTTTTATGCTTGTAGATATATTTATCTTTGTGCCCCCGCATTCAATACATCTTCTGAATACATCTTCCGAAAGACCGGTCCCACCGTGAATAGCCAGAGGCATTCCTGTCTTTTCGGCTATATCACTTAACAGGGCAAAGTCTATCTCAGGTTCTTTATGGTATAAACCATGAGCCGTACCGATAGCAGGTGCCAGAAGATCTATTCCTGTTTCTTTCACATAAACCATGCAGCTATCAGTATCAGCCAGAAAGCTTTCACTCTGGTTTACAAATATATCATCCTCAACGCCGACGATAGCTCCCAACTCACCTTCTACAGAAACATTACGTGACGCAGCCATTTTTACGGTTTCTCTGGTCATTCTGATGTTTTCCTCTAAAGAAAATGAGGAAGCGTCTATCATAACTGAGCTCCAGCCTGCGTCTATACATTTTTCAATGACAGCCAGATCCTTGCAATGATCCAGGTGTAGAACAACAGGTACCGACGATTCTTCAGCTAAGGTTCTGACCCAGCCTGCAATCGGTTTGTATCCATAGAGCTTGACTGTTTTTACAGATGTCTGGATAATTACAGGCGATTTTTTTCTCTCAGCCGCTTTTATAACTGCAGATGCAGTTGTGTAATCTACTATATTGAAGGCACCTATTGCATACCTCTTCTGCCTGGCATCATTAAGCATCGACCTTAAATTCACATAGCTCACTGTGCCACCCCCTAAGCTTTCAACACTAATCCATAGATATTTTTGTTTAGTTATAATAAGTCTTAATCTATATTCTTATCAATTTTAAAGCGAAGAATTTTCCTTGAGGTGTTCTTTT
>CAZQCL010000121.1:0-5955 GCA_964592435.1 uncultured Oscillospiraceae bacterium | reverse complement strand
TACTTATGAGAATATAACCCTGGAGTTCAAGGACGGAAAAATCATTAAAGCAACAGCAAATGATACAGAGAAGATCAATCAGGTGCTTGACACTGATGAGGGCGCCAGATATGTGGGCGAGTTCTCTTTAGGACTCAATCCCTATATAGATAAGCCAATGAAGGATACCCTGTTTGATGAGAAAATCAGGGGCAGCTTCCACTTTACGCCGGGCAGCTGCTATGATGAATGCAATAACGGAAACAAATCTGCTATACACTGGGATTTAGTTTTCATACAAAGGCCTGAGTACGGCGGTGGAGAGATTTGGTTTGACGATGTGCTGATCAGGAAGGACGGCGTTTTTATACCGGAGGAGTTAAAAGGTCTTAACCCTGAGAATTTGAAGTAGGTGATAGGGGATGGGGACAAGACGAGGACAGGAGGACAGGTTTATCGTCCCGTTTTTCCAGGTAGTATACTAAGCCTGTCCCCTTGCCCCACCACCTTCCCTTAAGTGAGGTCATATGGAAAACTGGATGATTTTCACCAGGCTGGTTATCTTGCTATATTGCCTTATATATTATGTAATGAGGGATATGGAAAACATCCCCCTGATCATACTGCTCTTATTGGCGTATATTTCTTCTGTTGCGCTTTCTTATTTGTTGAAGAATGTTTTAGTAAAAAGAATCACCCGTGTTGCCTCCATTGTTATACTTTCACTTTGTACTATCTTTACTGAATTGCCACTTATACTGCTTATTGCAGTGGACATACTTGAGCTGGTTTCGCAGTTTACTGCCGATTGGAAGGCTCAACTGATTTTAATTCTATTGCCGGCGTTTCTTATTAATGAAAGGTTGCTGCCGGAATATGCGGC
The DNA here is from genome assembly GCA_964592435.1 of uncultured Oscillospiraceae bacterium. Lineage (GTDB taxonomy): Bacteria > Bacillota > Clostridia > Acetivibrionales > DTU013 > JAAYBT01. The sequence continues at coordinate 5,093 of CAZQCL010000121.1, read as the reverse complement.
ATTTAGCCTGCTCGTTTTCATAATATATTTATTGGCGGCAAATCATTTTAAGTCTCTTTCGATATTGAGGCAAAGCAATGAAAAATTGCGGAACAGGAATGAGGAGCTGCTTGGAAGATTGGATGCGGGCAATGAATATGAGGCGCAGATGCGTTACCTTTCACAAATAGAGGAAAGAAACAGTCTGGCGCAGAATATACATGATAAGGTTGGACATACGCTGGCGGGAAGCATAATTCAGCTTGAAGCGGCAGAGTTGATTTTAGATACGCAAAAGGAAAAGGCAATAAGTATCATTAAGAATGTTAAGGATAATTTGAAGGAAGGAATGGACAGTGTTCGTACTACCCTGAGGACAATTAAGCCTCCGGCTGAACAACTGGGAATAAACCGGCTAAAGCTTATATTGGATGAATTTTCACTGAATAATGGAATTAAAACATCCTTTCACTATACAGGCAGGCTGGATATCATTACCCACATTCAGTGGAAAATTGTGATCGACAATATGAAAGAAGCTCTTACCAACGTCCTTAAGCATTCGAAGGCCAGCAATATTGATGTAAGGATTGAGGTAATGAACAGGCTGATTAAGGCTGAGGTGCGGGATAATGGCCTGGGCGCTTCTTCCCTGAAAAAAGGAATGGGATTGTCAGGGATGGAGGAAAGGACGGAGAATGCCGGAGGGAAGCTTATTATAGATGGTTCCGATGGCTTTTCTGTCATAACAATTCTTCCTGCGGGAGAGGAAACATAGGAGAGAGTAGATGCCGATTAAAGTACTGATTGCGGATGATGATGCATTAATCAGGGAAGGAATGAAGATAATCCTTCAGACAGATGAACGTTTTGAGGTTGTTGCCTGTGTGGACAATGGCCTCAAGGCTGTGGAGTATTGCAGCAGGCAGGCTGTGGACGTTGCGCTGCTGGATGTAAGGATGCCTGTTCTGGATGGGCTTCAGGCGGCTCGGGAGATTTCTGCCGGGACTAATACAAAGCCATTGATTCTGACAACATTTGACGATGACGACTTTATACTCAATGCGGTCAAAAACGGCGCAAAGGGATATTTGCTCAAGGGCAGCTCTACGTCACGGATAATGGATGCCATTCGCATTGTATATGAAGGCGGGACTGTGATGCAGGATGTGGCAATGGATATTATTAAGGAGGAGCTGTCCTCAGAGAGGAAAAGTAATATTCCCGATGGCCTCCTGACCGATAGAGAGATGCAGGTCGCCGAACAGATTGCCAAGGGATTGTCTAACAAGGAGATTGCAAACAAGCTCTTTATGTCGGAGGGTACTATCAAAAATTACATATCTACAATACTTGATAAAACAGGTCTTGAGCATAGAACGCAGGTCGCTATTTATTATCTGACCGGCGAAAAGCGCAAAGTGGATTAAATATGACTTTAGTCATGTGAAACAGTGACCTTTCGGACTACCGGAAGGGAAGCTGTTTTTTTATAATGTGAAGCGAGTAGAAAAGATACAAAGGGGTGTTTTTATGAGTGTTGTAAAAATGGAGCAGGTTACAAAGAGCTTTGGTGATATTACGGCGGTGGATAACATGTCGCTGGATATAGAAGAAGGTGAGATATTTGGATTGCTGGGGCCGAATGGGGCAGGAAAGAGTACTGCGATCAATATGATTACCGGACTTCTCTTATTCGACAAAGGTTCAATCAGTGTCCTGGGAAGCGATGTCAAAAAAGAGAAGATGACGACAAAAGGGTACATTGGCATTGTTCCGCAAGAGGTTGCCATTTACGAGGAATTGACTACTCTGGAAAATGTCAAGTTCTTTGCAAGCCTGTATGGCCTGAGGGGAAAGGAGCTGGAGGCTTCTGCCAGAGAAGCTCTGGAATTCACGGGTTTGTCGGAAAATGCGGATAAATTTCCTAAGACCTTTTCAGGAGGAATGAAAAGGCGTCTGAATATTGCATGTGCCATAGCCCACAAGCCAAAAATTATTATCATGGACGAACCCACGGTTGGCATCGATCCCCAGTCCAGAAACCACATTTTACAGTCTGTTAAGAAGCTGAACAAACAGGGAAGTACCATTATTTACACAAGCCATTATATGGAGGAGGTAGAAGAAATCTGCACCCGCATCGCAATAATGGATCACGGTAAGGTTATTGCCCTGGGTACATGTAAGGAGCTTGAAGACCTTATCAACGACAGGAATATTGTATTGGTCACGGTTATGGATTTATTATCAGGGATAAAAGAGAATGATATCAAGGAAATACCGGGTGTGGACAGTGTTGAGATCCAAGAGAACACGATCAAGATTTCAAGCTTCCGTGAAGTCAACAATATGGACAAAATAATTAATTATTTTATATCCAATGGGATTTCGATTAAGAGCTTAGAAAGCAAAATGCCCGATCTTGAGGCTGTTTTCCTGGCAATGACCGGAAGAAAACTCAGGGATTAGGAGGGATGCAGCTGTGAAGATATTAAGTATCATTATTAAAGAGTTCATAATAAATTTACGGGACTATAAGGCGAACGCCATGATGGTGCTCTTCCCAATCGTATTGATTGCAATTCTGGGTACGGCTTTTAATGGCGTCTTCTCCGGTTCCATTGAATTTGATGACACTAAGGTTTTATATAAGGTTGAGGCAAAGGATAATGCAGTGTTTGCAACTGCATTTGAAAGCTTTAGTTCTCAGCTGTCTAAAGAGACTGGGATTGTGTTTGAAAAGACAGATGATTTTGAAGGGAGCAAGGCTGGTGTAGAAGACAAGACATATTCTGCATTTGTGCACATAAGGGAGAATCCGCTACAGATTGATATATATAGGAATGAGAGATCGGGATTAGACATGACTTTGCTGGAAAATTCAATAGCCAGCTTTATAGAATCCTATGATGGAATAATGGCTATTGCGGAAAACAACCCTGCTGCTTTGGACATGGCCCGTTTGCAGAAATATAAGGGGCATGTTCAGGTCAGGTCTCTGGACAAGAAACGCCAACCTGGCTCTATGGATTATTATGCAGTAACTATGCTGACGCTGATACTGTTCTATTCCTCTCTTACAGGCTTTTGGGCCATTAGAAATGAGGTGGTGCAGAATACAGCCTCCAGGATATTATGCGCCCCTGTGCACAGCTATGAGCTTCTCACAGGAAAGGTTATAGGTAGTATCTTTGTATCGTTCATACAGGGATTGGTGGTTTTACTGTTCAGCAAATTGGTTATGAAGACCTATTGGGGCGAAGACCTGCTGTCTGTGGTATTGCTTATTTCATCCTACGCTATTATGACAACATGCCTCGGCGTTGCGATAGCCTTTTTAATAAAGAGCAGCGAGGCCGCCTCGGGGATTTTGAACACTATTATACCTATATTTGTATTCCTTGGTGGAGGTTATGTGCCGCTTTATGTCATGGGGGGTACAATTTCTGACATGTCAGTTATTTCTCCGGTAAAATGGATTAATTCGGCTCTCTTTGGGATAATTTTTGATGGCAATTATTCCGATATGTTTGTCTCTATACCCTTGAACCTTGGTTTGGCGGCTCTTTTCATTGCCATCTCTGCATTATTCTCAAGAAGGAGGGACAGAGCGTATGCGTAATATTATGTTGGTCGTATCTAACAGTCTAAAGGCGACATTCAGAAAAAAGGAGAATATTATTATATATGTTTTCCTGCCTCTGCTGGGGGTAATCCTGTCTCTGCTGCTTTATGGCACTTCGGGAGCTTCAACGCTGAGGGTAGGCCTTGTAAATCATGATAATGGGACGATTTCTGAGGACCTGAAGGGAGTCTTGAGTTCTAAAGAGGGAATTCAGGTATCTGATGTGGAGGATGAAGCCATTAACAGCCTCTTGTTGGATATGAACATAGATTTGGCGGTTGTCATTCCTGAAGGTTTCTCCAAAAGCGTTTACAGCGGAGACATCAAGGATATTGAAATTGTTTCTTTGAAGGGGCAGGAGACAACAGCATGGATAATGCAATTATTGAACAACTATACGGATACACTTGCAAAGCTATCTGCAGCGTCGGCAGGAGACAGTGTCCTGTTTGACAAAATGTTGGATCAATATAAGGATAGCCCGGACAAACTAAATGTTGTGGTCCTAAAGGATAAACGGGTTGGCAAGCTAATGACCTCGACTTCTATAGGGTTTCTAATCATGTTTATGATGTATGGAGTGAACTTTACCTCGTCTATCATACTGAAGGAGAAAAGGACCCGTACCTACTACAGAATATGCACAGCCCCGGTCAATTCGCGCCAGTATATAGCAGCAAACGCTATAACCAGCTTGATGATTACGCTTATTCAAATAATCCTTATCATGCTGATAATGAGGTTTGTTTTCCGCATAGATACTGGATTGAGCGGCGCATCAATGTTTATCATACTTTTTATGTTCGGGGTTGTTGCTGTTGGCATAGGGCTTGCTCTAACCGCATTTTCCGGCTCGTCCTATATGGCGAGTACTTTAAGTACCCTTGTAACGACACCGACCTGTATGCTGGGCGGGTGCTTCTGGGAGGTAGAGCTTATGCCAAAGTTCATGCAGAGAATTAGTTTGTTTACACCGCAGAGGTGGGCCCTTGATGCAGTGGAAATAATGCAGGGCGGAGGGACCTGGTCGGATATTTCTTTGAACCTGTTGGTGCTGGCTGCTTTTGCATTGGCGTTGATTCTTGTGGCTTCCTACAAGTTTTCCAGGACGGAAAATTTGCAGAAGTTCATTTAGAGGGCAGGAACCAAGGTGCAGGGTGAACGGTAATAGCTGTAGAGGACGGGCTGCTGACTCAGCATCAGGCTTCGTCACGAACAGACTGTAATGACTATTCTTGCTCTCATGCGGGCGCTTATCATTCGACATCCATGTCTCAGGATTTCGCGCCTGCGGCATCGTGCCGCAGGATTGTCGGACTTGATGCCGCATTCGAGCTTCGTACAGTCATAACAGTCTGTACAGTTCCTACGCACGCCGCTTCATCAGCAGCCCGTCCCCGTGACGTAGGTGGGACGCTAAACCTGTCCCCCGGTACCTACTCAAACAGTGCCTGGAGTTCATCCTGGGTCATTTTGGACAGAAGCG
>CAZQCL010000120.1:0-5961 GCA_964592435.1 uncultured Oscillospiraceae bacterium | reverse complement strand
GCCTTAATTGCCTATTCCAGTTGAAGTTACGGTACTTAAATAGTAGAATATACAATATATATTTAAGCAGGTATCGAACGATATTATTACGGGTGGTAGATGACGATGGGAGATAAGAAGAGAATTGCAATTGTTTTTGGTGGGCAATCTTCAGAGCATGAGGTTTCAAGGTTTTCGGCAGAAGCAGTAATAAAAAATATCAATTCGGATAAGTTTGATGTTTCAATGATTGGCATTACGAAGGATGGCCGATGGCTTTCTTATGATGGACCATTAAACTTGCTCGGGACAGGCGAATGGCAGGCGCTGGCGGAATCTAAGCAACAGTCGCAGCAGGCTCTATTAACCGCAGGTGCTGCTATAGCGAAGGCAGAAGAAGGTAATAAAAAGATTGATGTGGTTTTCCCGGTCCTGCACGGTTGCAATGGCGAAGATGGAACAATTCAAGGGCTTTTTGAACTTGCCGGCATCCCCTACGTTGGTTGTGGTGTACTAAGCTCAGCATTAGCTATGGATAAAGCATATGCAAAGGTTGTCTTTGAGAAGGAGGCTTTACCTCAGGGAAAATATCTTGTGTATAATAGAAAAAAGCTTAGTCGTGAAATAGATTCAGTTATTTCCGAAATAGAAGAAACGCTGACATACCCTTGCTTTATCAAACCCTCCAATGCAGGCTCTTCGGTTGGCGTAAGCAAGGCATATGACCGTGTTGAGCTTATAGCGGCGCTGCAATTAGCTGCCAGATATGACAGGCGCATTTTAGCTGAGGAGTTCATTGATGGCTGGGAGGCAGAATGCGCCGTACTTGGAAATGATGATCCCATTGCATCAACTGTCGGTCAAGTGGTGCCGTGTAATGACTTCTATGACTATAAAGCGAAATATTTGAGCGGGGACAGTTCTGAAGTGATCATTCCTGCAAGGTTGCCTTTGGACATCATAGAAACTATCAGGAACTACTCAATAAAGGCTTTTAAGGCATTGGACTGTTCCGGGTTGGCAAGAGTTGATTTTTTTGTCCGAAAAGACAATAATGAAATATGTATAAATGAAATCAACACTATGCCGGGATTTACGCAGATTAGCATGTATTCTAAGCTATGGGCTGCCTCAGGCCTGCCATACAGCCAACTAATTGAAAGACTGATTGAATTAGCATTGGAGCGGCATGCAGACAGTCAGAGAGAAATATAGGATATTATTATTAACGATTATTAATACCGTTTTAATGTATTACATTAGGGGGTAATATTAATATGGACAATAGGGCAATTGGTGTATTTGACTCAGGACTTGGCGGACTTACTGTTTTTAAGGAGATCGCAAAGCATCTGCCGGGTGAGAGTATGATTTATTTTGGTGACAGCGGACGTGCCCCATACGGAACTAAATCTAAGGAAACCATTATTAAGTATACACTACAGGATATACGTTTCTTAATGAGTAACGATATAAAGATGGTTGTTATGGCATGTAATACCATGAGCGCACATAGCTTCGATACTGTAAAAAATAATCTGGAAATACCCATTATAGAAGTAATTGGAGCAGGAGCAGCAACGGCTGTAGCAGAAACTAAAAATAAGAAGCTCGGCATAATCGGCACCAGCGCAACAATTAACAGCGGCGCATATCAAAAGGCTATTAAGAAACTTGATAAAAATATCGAAACATATCAGAGAGCATGTCCACTCTTTGTGCCTTTGGTTGAAGAGGGACAGGGCTGGTGGGAAAATGACATCACTTTGCGGATAGCGCAGCAATACCTGACACCACTTAAACAAACAGGAGTAGACACCTTGGTGTTGGGATGCACACATTATCCGCTCTTATATGAAACAATTTGCAAAGTTATGGGTGAAGATGTTAAGTTGGTGAGTTCAGCATTGGAAGTAGCACGGGTTGTAAAAAGGGTGATTATTGATAATAATATTCAGAGGGACGTGCGCTGCCAACCTGAATACCGCTATTACACCAGCGACAGTGTCGAAAAATTTGAACCGTTATATAGTACTATTCTTGGTTGGCAGGTAAAGTCTGCGCAGAAGGTGGACATTGAGAAGTATTGATTCAATTTGGGGGGAATTTGGGGACGGTTCTATCAATGGTGCGGGTTGAAATATGGGGCGGTTATTGAAGGAGTGGAAGTGGTTATTAGGATGATTTGTGATATGCGATTTTTATTGCAGAAAGGTGCGTGTTAGCATGGATAAAAATGTGATAATTTCAGTTAAAGGCACGCAGGCTGCTAATGATGATAATTCAAACATATTGGAACTGGTCACTGAAGGAAAGTATTACAAGGAAGATGACGCATATTATGTAACGTACGATGAAAGCGACATTACAGGCATGAGTGGAACGAAAACAACGCTGAAAGTGCTGGACGGAGTAGTTACGCTTATGAGGGTTGGTTCGGTCAATTCTCAGTTTGTGTTTCAACGAGGACAGAAGCACATCTCCTATTATGATACGGAATATGGTGCATTTACCATTGGTGTGCTGGCTAATGCAGTGGATGTAAAAATAGATGACAACGGAGGGGAAATCCGTGTCGGGTATCAGTTGGAAATTGACAATAATAATACAGGTGAAAATGATTTTTACTTGTCAATAAGAGAGGCAGGACAATCGGATGACAAATATAATAGAAGATTTAAGGGGACAGGTCAGGAATATAGTTAAAAATGCACTTCAGTCGGCAGTTGGTAAAGGAGAGTTGACAGAGTCAACGATTGATGACATTACGGTAGAAACGCCAAAAGAGAAGGAACATGGTGAGTTCTCTACGAATATTGCCATGCAGTTGGCCAGGCAGGTTAAGAAGGCACCTGTGCAAACAGCGGCCATACTTATTGCCAACATGGATTTCTCAAATACTTATATTGAGAGAGCAGAAAGTGCCGGACCCGGTTTCATTAATTTCTATTTGCATAAGTCTTGGCTATATGACGCTTTGAAGATAGTAGACCGTGAACAGTATGACTACGGCAGAATTGACATCGGGCATGGGAAAAAAGTTATGGTTGAGTTCGTCAGTGCAAATCCGACGGGGACGCTTCACATGGGTAATGCCAGAGGCGGTGCGTTGGGTGATTGTATTGCAAGTGTACTGCAGGCGGCCGGCTATGACGTGACAAGGGAATTTTATGTAAACGATGCAGGGAACCAAATTGAAAGGTTCGGAATATCCTTGGAAGCCAGATATATTCAATTGCTAAAGGGCGAGGATGCAATTGAATTCCCACAGGATGGTTATCAAGGTGAGGATATCATCGATCATATGAAGAGCTATATAGAACAATATGGAGATCAATTGCTCGGTGCAGATCCTGCCGATAGGCGCAAGAAGCTGGTTGATTATGCGTTGCCGAAGAATCTGGAGCGGATTAGAAAAGGGTTGGAAGCGTATGGCATAGAATATGATGTGTGGTTTTCCGAACAATCACTGTATGACAGCGGCGAATTGGAAGAAACACTGAAGTATTTAAGAGATAAGGGGCTTGTAGCCGAAAAGGATGGTGCCGAATGGTTTGAAGCAACGAGGTTCGGAGCGGAGAAGGATGAGGTTATTGTAAGGAATAATGGATTACCAACCTATTTTGCATCGGATATAGCTTACCACAGGAATAAATTCCAGAAGCGAGGTTTTGACTGGGTAATAGATCTGCTTGGTGCCGACCACCATGGTCATGTTGCCAGGATGAAGGCAGCGGTAGAAGCAATCGGTGTCGACCCGTCAAAATTGGACATTGTGGTGTTTCAGCTTGTCAGGCTGTTCAAAGACGGGGATGTGGCAAGGATGTCCAAGAGGACAGGCAGGGCAATTTCTCTTGACGACCTTTTGGAAGATGTGGGAAGAGATGCGGCTCGTTTCATTTTTAACACAAAGGCATCGGGCAACCATTTGGATTTCGACCTTGACCTGGCAATAAAGCAGTCTAACGAGAATCCGGTTTATTATGTGCAATATGCGCATGCAAGAATTTGTAGTATGCTGCGGCTAATTGAAAGCGAGGGCATTAGGGTTCCGTCTGCCAATGAAGTAGAGCTGACAAGACTTACAGAGCCTGAGGAAATTGAGCTTATTAAGAAAATAGCGGAATATCCTGATGAGATCAGAATATCAGCCCAGACTCTGGAACCCAGCAGACTTACAAGATATGTAACGGATGTTGCGTCGCTTTTCCACAGCTTTTACAACGCATGCAGGGTCAAAGGTGAGGAGGAAGGATTGATGAAAGCACGGCTTGTTTTGGTTTCTTCGACCCAAGTCGTAATAAAAAATGTTCTGGACATTCTGAGCATCAGCGCACCCGAAAGAATGTGAACACGAGGATTTGTAATACAAATTTAAAGTAAACATAGCAAGCTAAATGTTAATATTGGCGCTTTTTAAACCGATATAAATAACAGGTATAAATACCTGGGATATATCGGTTTGTTTTTTATTTACATAAACGGGCAGGCATAAAAGGTATGAACAGACATGAACAGGAAGGAAGTTTACATTGCAGAAAATACGAGGATTTACTGGGAAACTAAAAATTGCAGTATTGATTTTATGCATTACGCTGATTTTTGGATTCTATATCGGTAATGTAGCCGATGCAGCTGAAGAGGCGGATATAGTATATTACGGCGATGCTGGAGCCGAGGCGGTTTTGGGAAACCTAAACTATACCGATGTCAGCAGAAATATATGGTCCCAAAATGCAATATATGAGGTTGGGGCTCTTGATATTCTAAAGGGAGAGGCATACAGGCGATTTGGGAGAACCGTCCCCCTAAGGAAAGAGGAGGCCATCGCCCTTGCGTACAGAGCGGCTGGGCGGGAAGCTGAAGCACAGGAGTTGGGCATAGCTATTAACAACGCGCGCCCTGCAATGAACAGGAAATCCGATTCGCAGGAAGTATGGTATGATGGTTTTTTGCAATTGGCAATGAATGATGGGTTGATTTCTCCGCAAAATCTTGCAGATGCTTTTAATGCAGACCAGGCCACACTTACAGATGAAAATTTTAGAAGAAGGGCTTCCGCCCAGAGGCAGGAGATAGCTTACTGGTTGGCAAGAACCTTGAATATTCAGCCTGTATCTCAACAACAGGAGCTGCTAAATTACACCGACTGGCGAAGCGTCGACCCGGATAAGCTGCCCTACCTTGAGGTATTACTGCGGGAAGGCATTATGAACGGCAGCGGTGGACGGATTAGCGCCAGACAGCCTGTTACAAGAGAGCAGGCTGCACAAGTTGTGAAGAATGCTGAGAATTTTGTACTGGAAGCCATGGGTTACCTAAAAAACTCAGGCATAATAGAAAGAATCACTCCTACACAGGATTACACCGGCGGCAGTACAGTTTCAGGGAAAAATATCACTGTTACAAATGCTAATGGCAGCTCAGTATCCATTTTAACTTCCGCGCATACGAATGCCTCCGGAACAAAGAATGAAAATACCGGTACACCTTTAATCGGTTCTAAGAGTGAACTTGTGGTCTTAAGAAATGGTATTCTCGGCAACAGCAATTTGCTTGGGGCCGGAGACAGAATTCAATATATTACGGACATGTCGAATACAGTCAAATATGTTTTTGTTATTTCGAACATTAAGGACGTGCGATATCTTGCAGTCCAAGTCAGCGGAGTAGATCGAACCAACCTCGTACTGGATGTTATTCAGCTATTTGATATGAATTATCCCGATATTTCCAGCATTTCCGGGGATCAATCATTTAATTGGTCAAAAAATGAAAAGGCTTCATTTAGGATTGCAGAAAGCGCATCAATCACAGTAAATGGCATAAGATCGGGTTTATCGGCTGTGACAGAGGATGCAACTGCCATACTTACCCTCGACGGTAACAACTTAATTAAAGAAATTCAGTGCGTGGATTTCGGTATAAATACTGAAGCGCGTAGAGTAGTAAGAGGAATCGTTGAAGAGAACAATCCCGATT
>CAZQCL010000119.1:0-5975 GCA_964592435.1 uncultured Oscillospiraceae bacterium | reverse complement strand
CTTTGCAAATACCATGGAAGGAAGTGAAGGATAAGCTCCCTCATGCTCTTGATATTTATACTTCACCGAACAAGGAAATGGCAATTGTGCTCACAGATAGCGAAATAATTATATATGCTATTGAGAATAACGCCCTTGCAAACGGACCTCTCGCAAAGTATCCGCTGCAGAAGGGCAGTTCAATTATTATGGCCGAATGGGCCACAAATGATTATGTACCAAGGTGGGAAAGGTCTTTTCTAAAAAATAATGAAACAGTCGAAGTGGACCCAATTAGAATGGAATAGGTGACTGAATAGGCCTAGGGTGTTACAGCAAGGACCGACTATGTTGTTTATTCCGACTGTGTTTCAATAATTTGAAAAAGTTATTGATTTTTTTTATTATATATGCTAATATTACACCAGTCGTACACAAATGTACGCCAATGGAGGACATGTAGGAGAGGAAAATGGATAGCGAATCAACGTATTTTCTGGTTGACAGCGGGATACTTCCGGAAGTATTTTCGAAGGTAATTGAAGCAAAAAGGATATTGGGATCCGGCAAGAACAAAACAGTAAATGAAGCTGTGAAAGAGGCGGGACTGAGCAGGAGCGCATTTTACAAGTACAGGGATTCCGTGTTTCCTTTTTATGAAACTTCAAGAGGAAGAGTGATTACACTTTTCTTTGTAGTGGAGGATTTTTCGGGAATACTTTCAAGTATCATCAATAGGATAGCACAAGCCAAGGCAAATATCATTACCATAAACCAGAATGTTCCGATTAACGGACTTGCGGATGTTACCATATCCATAGCGACAACTGGTATGACGATGGATATCGGAGAATTGATGGAGAGAATAAGAGAGATCGAAGGCGTGCGCAGGCAAGAGATTCTGGCACGAGAATAAGGCGCGGAAAGGGCATAATGCATAGACGGAAGCGGTGACAAACGATAGAACATCAAAACGGAGCAGAGGCAGGAGGAACGACATTATGAACATTGCTATTATTGGGTATGGCGTCGTCGGATCAGGAGTGGCCGAGGTCATAAGAAAGAATGCTCAGGCCATTGAGCACAAAGCTGGCGAGAAGATTGCGGTGAAGAGGATACTCGATATCAGGGATATTACAAATGGCCCGGACAAGGCCTTATTTACAAAAAGCCCGGATGAGGTTTTCAATGATCCTGAAATCAGTGTAGTTGTTGAAACAATAGGGGGCATCGGGATATCCTATGAATATACAAAGAGAGCTTTAGCTGCAAAAAAGCATGTGGTCACTTCCAATAAGGAGCTGGTAGCTACCTACGGACCGGAGCTGCTTAAAATGGCCGCGGACAATGGGGTGAGCTATCTTTTTGAGGCAAGTGTCGGTGGAGGCATTCCGATTATCCACACATTGAACCAATGTCTTGCCGCAAATATAATAAGCGGTATTACAGGGATACTGAACGGAACGACAAACTATATATTGACTCAGATGCAAAGGGAGGGTCGTGATTTTAATGATGCTTTGGAGAATGCGCAAAGGAAAGGTTACGCTGAAGCAGACCCTACTGATGACATTGAAGGGGTTGATGCATGCAGGAAGATTGCCATATTATCCTCAATTGCATATAATGAGTTCGTGGATTACAGGAATATATATACAGAGGGCATTTCAAAGATCACACCTGTTGACATGCAATACGCAGAAGCCATGAATAGCACCATTAAACTGATTGCAATAAGCAAAAGGGAGGAGAGCAGGATTTTTGCCAGGGTATCGCCTGCACTCATCAGCCTGAACCATCCTCTTTCCAATGTTAATGACGTATTCAATGCTATTGTTGTCAAGGGCGATGCAGTCGGGGAGACCATGTTTTATGGTAAGGGAGCAGGCAAGCTGCCGACGGCGAGTGCAGTGGCAGGCGACGTTGTTTATTTGGCAAAACATAATGGGAGCTGTAAAAGCGTCTGGAGCAGGAGAGAGCATAACAATATGCTGCCTGTTGGTGACAGTAAAACCCGCTATTTTGTGCGAGTCACTGCCAGGAACAATAACGAAGCGGCAAAATGCATAGAAAAAGCATTTGACAGCATAGAATTCATTAAGCCCTGCGGAAATGAATTGGTTGGCGAGATTGCCTTTACAACCTCAAAGGTGTTGGAAAAGCAGCTGTCTGAACGGGTGAATGAGCTGAAGAAAATGGCAGCCATTAAAGATGTCATAAATGTAATCAGAATAGAGGAAGAGTAACAGCCTATACTGGAGCAGAATGAAGGGATGGAATTGAAATCTGTGAAAGGCCTGATACACATATATACCGGGGATGGGAAAGGAAAGACGACGGCGGCTGTCGGTCTGGGTGTCAGGGCCTGCGGCAGGGGAATGAGGGTACTGATGGTTCAGTTCCTGAAAAGCATGCCAACTGGCGAAATGGCTGCTTTGAAAGCATTGGAGCCCAATTTTATTTTGTTTAGGGGCACAGAGCTAAAGAAATTCACGTGGCAGATGGACGAGATTGAAAAGCTAGAGACAGCAGGCGAGCAGGAAAGTATTTTTGAATATGCGGTAAATAATGCGATAGGTGGGGCATGTGATTTATTGATATTAGATGAGGTCTTAGGTGCTGTTTCTGAAGGGATGCTTGGGAAAGGCAGTCTGCTTGAATTTATGAAAAACAAGCCCGAAGCCCTTGAACTGGTGCTTACAGGCAGGGGCGCGGCTGATGAATTAATCGAGCTTGCGGATTATGTTTCTGAGATTTATGCTGTGAAGCATCCGGCCGATAAGGGGATCAACGGCAGGGAAGGCATAGAATATTAGCGGTGTTCTCTTGCAGAAGCTTGACAATGTATTTATTTGTTATAGAATGTTTTTAATTAATAGAGCGTCTGGAGGGAACTTCATGGAACACAATTCAGTTAAACGGTTAGTTTTAAATAGTCTTTTTGTAGCTCTTGTATTTTTAGCTACATATTTTACCCGTGTTCCGACTCCTCTACCCGGAGGGTACTTCAATCTGGGCGACACGGTGATTATGGTTGCCGCCGTCTTTATGGGTCCTGTGGGTGGGATGCTTGCCGGTGCTGCAGGCTCTGCTCTTGCAGATGCGACGGCCGGGGCGTTTTTGTTTGTCCCCGTAACCTTTGTTGTAAAAGGCATTGAGGGACTGATTGTGGGGTTGCTGGCAACAAAGCTGCGCAAAAAGGGAACAAGCAGGTTACCCTTTCATTTTTCTTTTATTCTTGTAGTAGCTGTGGGGGCAATCATCATGGTAGCGGGTTACTTTTTTGCGGAGACCTTCCTGTTGGGTTTATTCGACGAAGCCTTCGGATTGACCGCCGCTGTTGCCGAATTGCTGCCAAACTCCGTTCAGGGCGCATTGAGTGCACTTTTGGGGTATATACTGATACTACTCCTTTCAAAAGCGAATTTCGATAAACTAATCAATTGATTTTCTAAATAAGGTTATTTGAAGCCACATGCATGTAAAAACCAGGTCAACATTTAGCTAAGCCACAAGTATTTCCATAGATAAAGGGATTTGGACCTTTTTGTCGAATATAATAGTGTTACAGCTCCACAGGCCATTTTGAGGGTATGTGATGAGGTTTTTATCGGTACTTGCAATAAATGGGGGTGAAATATTTGCTTACCCAAAGCACCGGAGCTAATTTTTCCAGGCGTAAAGTGCTTTTCACGTATCTTGTTACCTATCTGATTATTATTACAGTTCTATTTTTGGTAATTGGCAGCTTTTCATATTCCAACATAGTCAGGGCTGAACATGAAAAGGTACAAATGGAAATGGGACAGGCGGTAAATGAAGCTGTGGGTGTTATGGACGCGCACATGCGAGACGTGCTCAGACTTCAATACTCATTTAATGTCAATTTGGATGTATCACTCCTTCGAAAACTGGAAGCGGATTTTGCGCCCAAGGAGTATATGCGTTTTTTAGAAATGTCCGATAAGCTGTCCGGTTACACATCCACAAGCCAGTTTTTAGATAAGGTGGTGCTGTATTTTCATTTTAATCATCTTTTTATCGCTTCAAATATGCTCGACAGTCGCCCTGAAATTTTCTTCAAATTGAATTTTCCAAACGACCGTCTTGCATACAAGCAGTGGCGTGTCGAGCAAATGCTGCGGAAAAGTAATGTCTTTTATGTGAAGGAGGATTCTGTAGACGGTTACGTAAACCTCTACTACCGTTTGCCCATATTGGATAAAGGGAAAGGAGTTACGGTAATTACCGGGATTAAAGTAGGCGAATTAATAGAAGACCTGGGATTGACCAACCTATATAATGATTCCGCACTTATAATTGAAGACGGTGATGGTTATATATTGTACTCAAACCGAGAATCAGCAACGGCGTTGCTGTATTTAGCACAGTCAGAACCCAACAGAGCAAATGTCAGATTGAAAGGCACAAGCTATGAGTGGTATTCGGAAAAACTGTCCCTACTTGACTGGAGGATTAGCTTCTTCGTTTCCACAGATGAAATATATGCAGACAGTAGAAGAACCTATCTGCGCCTGTTTGGGATGTATTCTCTGGTGCTTATTTCGTCGCTTATTCTGGCAGTGATATTCTCAAAGGAAATGTCGGTTCCGGTCACATCATTACTTCGCCTAGTTGATGGAGGGGGCAATCATACAAGCTTTACAGACAATACAATAGATAGAAAGCATAAATCCTTTGTTACAAAGTACCTTTACTATGTGTTACGTCGAGTTTCTGATATGTTTAATGACAATATGCAGCTTACCTCAAAAATTCACGAGTATAGAGAGAACTCTCAAGGGATTTTATATAATAGGCTCCTAAAGGGCGAGGTAATATCTGCAGACGAAATAAAGATGATAGAAGAAGAGTCGATACTACATTTTACTTATTATACAGTTGCTATAGCAAGGATTATTTCCCATGACAGCGAATCAACGGATGTGGCTATGTTCGCAGCTTCTGAGATGTTTTCTCACATGCGTGAAAGCGGGTTCTACTTCTGCAAAACTGCCTTTGACAGGTTTACAATCATTATATGTGGGAATAAGCTTTATGAGCAAAGCGAAATTGCAGGCATGATAGAATCGTCTATGAGTAAAATGAATTTTGATTCACTTGTTTCATTAAGGTGGGGTATAGGGGATACAGTGACGAATTATGACCAGGTTTTCGTATCTTACAGGAATGCGGAATATGCACTGAATAATATGGATGTCCTGGATAGCAAGGTTATCATATGGTACAACAGTAAAGACAAGCAAAAAAACAGGCTGACATACAGCTTCGACGACGCTCAACGTCTTTATACCATATTGAGCAATGGAGAATCTGAAACTGCTGTTCAAACCATAAGAGAGCTTGTGTATAGAAACAAAGAGGTATTGCAAACCTCAAAGGGGCAGCGAATAAGATTCATATCCATGCTGTCGGAAACCACCCTGCTGTTGGTATCAAATATCACCAAAACCGACAGCCAGCTGGAAAGAGAAATAGAACGAATTCTCAGACAAATGAAAAGAGCAGAAAGCACTGACAGTATAATGAGATGTATGACGGAAGCAGTCAACAAGCTATGTTCATATGTAAACACGCGGACTAGTAGCAATAACAAGCGTTTGATTGATAGAATAACTAAATTCCTGGATGATAATTATAGTGATCCAAACCTAAGTCTTTCTTCGATTGCCCAATCCATGCGCCTGACAGAGAGCTATATATCGGGCTTCTTCAAGCAAAACAAAGGTATTAATATCCAGAACTATATAGAGCAAAAGCGCATGATGAAGGCTGTAGAGATGCTCAAGGAAACAACCCTTACCACAGCTGAGATCGTAAAATCGGTAGGCTACTATAATACGAATACTTTTTACAAAGCATTTAAACGTAACTTTAGCATGACACCGAAGGAGTGTAGAGAAGGGATAAAGTAGGGTATAAAAGTGGTTAACCACGTTAAATGGTTAACCACTTTACACCGATATACGTGTTAG
>CAZQCL010000118.1:0-6075 GCA_964592435.1 uncultured Oscillospiraceae bacterium | reverse complement strand
TTGTCTTTAAAAAGGACAGCGCCTCTGTTGCTTGTATGACGGGCATGCCGTCTCATTCAATTACAATGTCTGCCTTTTGCTTGATTTGCTCAGTATCAAAGTAGAGCTCTTCCATCGGAATCCATTTACTAAAAAACACATCCGCCATTGCTTCGCCGTTTCGCTTAATTATCCTTTGCATCTGTTCTTCAAAGGGCACATCGCAAAACACCCGGATATCCGCATAATTACCGAACATGGGATGATTGCTGTATGAGCCCTCTACAATCCTCCATGTGCCGCTCTGTACATGTCTGGATCCTCCGAAATCCATGATGCTGCAGTCAAAACACCGATAAGAGAATTCCCTGCTCTGTTTCAAAAAGGGAAGCACCTCCGGGCAGAAACGTTCATAGTGGATATTTCCTCCGCTCTGAGCATAACGTTCTGCTGTTTGCAGCTCCGGCGGCAAAAAGAAATCATCCATGTGAATTACATCTGCTCTTAGCACAGCCGATAAGATAGCCGCAATTGTAGTTTTTCCCGCAGCAGCACGCCCATCTATGACAATGATCTTTGGTGCTTTCGCAGTGGGGATTGCAATTGCTCTTTCTAGAATTGGCAGCACTGTCGAGCACTTTTTATCGACAACCCGATATGCCGGATGCTCCTTATCCCTGTACTCCTGACTGTGATGCAGCGGCTTAATGCCAGAGAAGAGATACTGCTCTATAAAGGATGACCACATTGAGCTGTCAAAGCGAAGAGTGCCATCTTCGCTGCATGTACCCACAGAATCCAGGTACTCCATGAAAAGAGATTCCCGCTTATCTTTTTTCACCCATGCAGATTGACAGAACATTTCAAAAAGCCACTCTATTGGTAATCCTTTATACTTCCAGGCAGCAATATTGCATCTTGCAAACTCTTCACTAATAGGTTCAAAGACATCTATGTCACGGGTGGGGGTTCGTGAATATTCCTCCCGCAGGTATTCCATTGCTTTAATTTTATCCGAAAGAATATGCTCTGCCCCAAATGCGGCCTGAAAGCAAAGCTTTACTGCATCCTGGGGTGTCATGCCCGGATGCAGTAAAGCCTGAGCCTTTACATATTTTTCAAAAGTCTTCGTATTCACGATTCAGCCCCTGCCTGATAGCGTTCAGGTATTAATTTGGCATTCATAAGGGCAAAGACAATCGTCGGGATAAGGACAAGCTGGATTACAATGCCCGGCCAGCTTGTAATAAAATAGCTTGTTGTCCATGCTGCCATAGAATAGCTGCCTGCAGAGAAGATAAGCGCATTTGCAATACCTGTAAGGATTCGTCCGGCTATCATAGATATTACAAGACTAATATACAGGTCAGCATAGAGCTTCCCGGTACGAATAAGGTTGATCATCAGTCCACAAACCAGACCGTAAACCGCCAGCTCAAGCATCATTGACGGAAGATAAGCCATTGGTGGCATACCTGTGAAAAGGCTGGAAAGCAAAGGACCAACCAAGCCACAAAGCAATCCAAAGGCCGGACCGCAAATCAGTCCGCAAAGGAGAACGGGAATATGCATTGGGCTAAGAAGACTGCCTGCATTTTGAATAGAGTGGAAGGCCATCGGCAGGACAACACATAGCGCGATGCATACTGCCGTTATAATAGAGCGTTTAACATAAGACATTTTTTTCATGGAATATTCCTCCTAAAACTTATTATAATCGGGCATAAAGCCGGATTTTCAAGGTAATAAAAATTGCATAAGGCATAGTGCAGCGCATATAGAAAGCGCTGTATAATCTCTAAGCACAAGGGGCTCCTTTTTCCGCCCCGTACGGTTTTTTGCGTTACGATAACCCCTTGCTTCCATAGCCAGGGAAAGTTCATCTGCTCGTCTAAAAGTGGATAAAAATATGGGAACCACAAGAGGCACAACGCTCAAAGCACGTTCCCTCAGCTTTTTGCTTTCAAATCTGGCACCCCTTGCGGTCTGTGCCATTTTGATAGCTTCAGTTTCTTCCGTAAGCGTAGGAATAAACTGAATTGCAACGCCCACAATCATTGCGACATCTTCTATTGGGATGCCAAGCAGCTTTAAAGGCTTAATCAGACTTTCAAGAGCGCTTGTTATCTGAGTCGGAGAGGTTGTCAGGGTAAGTACATTACTGAGAATCAGAATAAGCACCACATGAACAACCACACTGAAGCCCTGCTTGATACCGCCGATGGAAGGTTGGAAGATCCACCAGGAGCATAATGGATTTTCGGTGTCAAAAAACAGAGCATTCATTAAAAAGATAGTGATGAAAAACAGCCACAGTCTTCCAACAGTCCCGAATACATAGCGCACAGTCATTTCTGACAAAAGAATTATTATGCATATGACTGACAATGCCAGCACATAATTATATGCAGATGATGATACTATAACAAGGGCGAGCAGGATAAACAGGCATATTATCTTGGCCCTGGCATCAAGGCGATGGAGCAGGGAGCTTCCGGCTATATATTGTCCTGCAGGGAACTTTTTCATGCTGAGCCACCTCCCTGCAAATAGTTGCTAAAAGCGGAAATCAAATCCTCATAGGTAACAACATCATAGCGAAAGCTGTTTTTTTGCTTTGAAACCAGGGATGCGATTTGTTGAGGAACCGTCCTTCCTACGCCCTTTTCCATTCGTGAGAAAACAGCTCTTGTTTCTCCCGAATCTATAAGTCTGCCGTCCTCAAGCACAAGCAGGCGTTTTGTGTATTCTGCAAGTGCATCCATATTATGCGATATCATGATGATGGTCGATCCCTTGCCATTCAGCTTGGCCGCCAGCTCTAAAAAGCTCTGTCGGCCATAAGGATCAAGGCCTGCAATCGGCTCATCGAATATGAGAATTTTTGGTTTGACTGCAAGGATACCGGCAATCGCCACTTTTCGTTTCTCTCCTCCGGAAAGGGCCAGTGGAGACTGCTTCCTAATTGCTTCAAAGTCAAAGCCCATGGTTTCCAGCGCCCATTTAACGCGCTCATCTATTTCACCAGAGCCTAGAAGGCTATATTTTAGGCCAAAAGCAACATCCCTTTCGACTGTGGTTTCAAAAAGCTGATGCTCCGGATATTGAAACACCACTCCGATAGATTGCCGCAGCACACTTCGGTCATAATTTCGGTCATTAATGTCTTTGCCCTCCAGAAATATGCGCCCTTCTGCGGGGGTCAGCAAGCCGGCGATGAGCTGAATAAGGGTGGTTTTCCCACAGCCGGTCGGCCCCATAATACCGACAAAATCACCATGATCAATAGTACAGGAAATATGTTTAAGAGCGTCAACCACTTCATCATTTCGCTCATTGTATGTGTAGCTCAAGTTTTCTATCTTAATTCGCATATCTTTTCAGCAAGCTCCTTGTTTGTTAATGGACAGCTGCTCAGCCGTATACCCAGGGAGAGCAGATCATAATAAGCTCGCACAGGAATGGGCGGCATTATTTTGGCTTTGCTCAACAGCTGAACATCTGTTAAGATATCCTGTGGTTTTCCCGAAGCGACAACCGTGCCTTCATGCATCAGAATAATATTGTCTGCGTCAACTGCTTCTTCCACATAGTGGGTAATGGCTATAATTGTTTTACCCGCGATATGAAGCTTATGCATAATCTCAAGAACCTCCTGCCTTCCATCAGGGTCAAGCATAGCGGTTGCCTCATCAAATATAATCACGTCAGGTTCAAGAGCAAGGACTCCCGCAAGGGCGATTCGCTGCTTCTGGCCGCCTGAAAGAGAACTTGGAGCTCTTTTCTCATAGCCCTCCATATCTACATGCTGCAAAGCTCCCTTAACCTTACCGGGTATTTCACTTCTTGGCACTTCATAATTTTCAAGTCCGAAAGCGATGTCCTCTTCAACGACGGAGGATACAAATTGATTATCCGGGTTTTGAAAGACCATTCCACAAATACGTCGCAGCTGCCAAATATCATTTTCCCTGGAAACATCAATACCTGCAACGGTAAGCTCTCCATATTGGAGCTCTAAAAGGGCATTGAGATGCCTTACAAGAGTGGATTTTCCTGAGCCGTTGCAGCCGAGGATGCAGACAAATTCACCCTTATTTATTGATAAATCCACATTTCGGATGGCATAATTTGTATCGTTGAAATCATACGAGTATGAAATATTTCTTCCCTTGACTATCACACTTTTCCCCCTCCATATCAAAAAACCGCAAAAGCGTGGTTCTCCTACAGGAGCACCAATCACCTTCGCGGTAATCAATCCAAAACAATACAATATCTCGTCTTATATAAAGGCCTTCTTCGAAAGGCCAACCTTCCTTCATGGAATTGTAAAAATATTGCACCGACTCATTTTTTCATCCGGGGCTTTTGCCATGTAACGATAATATAATTTAGCTGTGCGGAACTCACATGCTACATCGCAAAATGCTCCTCCTATAATATACCCCACACAATAAGGATAGTCAATTATGGCTTTTGCGCAAAAAGCCCACGGGATTCTCTTTTACTTCTATAAAGGCTATGAGCGGCATATAATTTACTGTTTCGCATCTGAGAATAGCCGGAGGTACATCATGCAGGGAATGGAAAGAGAGATTGCAGTTAATTATGGGCTGGAAGTCAAAAGTCTGTTTCCATACAAGGACATATTGGTAGTTGTTACTCCCTACGGGCGAAAGGTGCTTAAAAGAATGCCATTTTCACCTGAAAGGCTGGTATTTGTGCACGGCGCTAAAGAGCATCTGGTCAGGAATAATTTCAAGAATGTAGATAGATATATATGTACCTTATCCGATGAGCCATACTTTATCTGCAATGGCAGCTGTTATTGTCTTACCGATTACATTGATGGCCGGGAAAGCAGCTTTGACAATGATAACGATGTTAAAATAGCTGCTAGGGTGCTTGCTCAATTGCATAAGGCTTCAAAGGGCTATGTGGCTCCCGCAGGCAGTAAGGTGCAGAATGAGCTGGGCAGGCTGCCTGTTTATTTTATTAAACGGCTTGATGATATAAAAAAAATGAGGAGGCAGGCCAGAAGAGGAAAGGGTAAATTTGACGAGCTGTTCCTGCAATATGCTGATTATTTCGTTGAAACAGCAGAGGATGTGATTGATAGGCTGGCTTCCTCTAATTATAAGGCGCTTGTTGAAAAGACAAGGAACGAAGGACTCTTTTGTCATCGTGATTTCACTCAACACAATATTATTATGGAGGGCGAAAGGGCGACGGTTACTAGCTTTGATTATTGCTGCTTTGAGCTTAGGATATATGATATTGCCAACCTTATCAGGCGTAAAATGCGCAAATGCGGCTGGGACATATCTAAGACGGAATTAATTATCAATTCTTACAATTCAGTAGAACCGATTAATGATGATGAACTATCGGTTATGCGAATCATCCTTCGATTTCCGCAGAAATTTTGGCGTGTTGTTAATAGATATTACAACAGCAGACGCAGCTGGTCCGAAAGAAGCTCCGTAATAAGACTGCAGGAAGTAATTGACGAGGTAGGGCCTTTTGAGGAGTTCATCAGGAAGTATGATGCTTTTTTGTACAGGTGACATTTCTATATCGCTTCACATATAATGTAACAGGAGCAGTTGACCCGTTCAGAGTGGGCGGGACATTGCAACAGCAATGGCGGTGATCGGATGAACGGATTGAAGGTTGGAGATATCGTTGCCAGAAAGTCCTATGGATGTGATGTCTGTTTCAAGGTAGTAGACATTGAGAATAAAGATGCAAAACAAATGGTTACATTAAAAGGAATAATTTATAGACTGGAAGCGGATGCACCTGCGTCTGACCTGGAAATACAAGCCAAAAAAGCAAATTTTCAAAAAACACTTGACATAATCAAATCAGTCTTGTTATAATGTAATATTTTTGACAAGCTGTACTAATTGTGATACAATATCGAAAACAGAAGATGAGGTGATTCAATGGCAGAAAAGAGTGACCTGGTCCAGATTAAGAAGAGTATTGAGACCTGTGTTGGCGAAAAGGTCCAATTGAAAGCCAATAAAGGAAGAAAAAAGGCTTTTATAAAAGAAGGAGTTATTGAAAACTCATATCCAAGCATCTTCA
>CAZQCL010000117.1:0-6186 GCA_964592435.1 uncultured Oscillospiraceae bacterium | reverse complement strand
AGCTTGTGGTTATAGTTCCCTCGCGATCTTTGATAATGTATAATCGTTGAGTGGACTGCAATTGGTTAACTTCAGTTATAGTTCCCTCGCGATCTTTGATAATGTATAATGCCTGTTATGTCTGGATGATACTTTTTTGAGTTATAGTTCCCTCGCGATCTTTGATAATGTATAATCATTGAAGCCACAAGCCCGAGCATGGTTGAGTTATAGTTCCCTCGCGATCTTTGATAATGTATAATTTTGCAGATGCAGAAGACAAGCTAAAGAGGGTTATAGTTCCCTCGCGATCTTTGATAATGTATAATATGACAGCTCCAAGTGTCCCCCAGTTACCCGTTATAGTTCCCTCGCGATCTTTGATAATGTATAATTGATATTGAAAAAACCATAGAAGAAAGCGGGTTATAGTTCCCTCGCGATCTTTGATAATGTATAATTAACATAGTATTCGTAATGCCGAAGTATGTGTTATAGTTCCCTCGCGATCTTTGATAATGTATAATCTGTATACGGCAAAGTAAAGTATAAAGATAGTTATAGTTCCCTCGCGATCTTTGATAATGTATAATAGTTGCGGCGGGGTTGTAAGTTACAATCTGGTTATAGTTCCCTCGCGATCTTTGATAATGTATAATATATTTTCGGTGAAACAATTTGCACATACAGTTATAGTTCCCTCGCGATCTTTGATAATGTATAATAGGGCGAGGATAGATATTGTTAGTGCATCAGTTATAGTTCCCTCGCGATCTTTGATAATGTATAATCAGATGTATCACGCTATGGGTTTAGATGTGGTTATAGTTCCCTCGCGATCTTTGATAATGTATAATCAGATGTATCAGGCTATGGGTTTAGATGTGGTTATAGTTCCCTCGCGATCTTTGATAATGTATAATGCAATGAACGAAACGGAAAGACTACTAGAGTTATAGTTCCCTCGCGATCTTTGATAATGTATAATAAAATATCAACACAAAAGCATGCACAGTAGGTTATAGTTCCCTCGCGATCTTTGATAATGTATAATCTGCCTTTCAAATTCCCTGTTTGCGTTTGAGTTATAGTTCCCTCGCGATCTTTGATAATGTATAATCGGATCTGTTCGTACCGGCGAAAAATCCTTGTTATAGTTCCCTCGCGATCTTTGATAATGTATAATACCTCACAAAGAAACCCTATTGTTTAAGAGCTTCAAGGGGTTTTTTTGTTTCTTTCTGTCCGCAGTATTGAATAAAAAAAAGAGTTATCTATTCGTTTTTAAAAAAAAGAAATTTGCCCCTCAATGAATTTTTTATCATTTGGCTTTTTCTTACCCACAAGTATCTTCATTCCTTTATACTGCCTTTCCGTCACAACAAGAGTCCTTATTGATCCCTTTTGGGGAAGATTTCCTTCAACCTTTTTTTCATAACTTTCAACAGACTCATACCCGTTACATATTCGGCAGTAAATAGAGAATTGAACCATATAAAAACCATTTCTTAATAAAAAGTTCCGGAATTTTGTCGCAATTTTCCTGTCAAGCTTTGTCTTAGTAGGCAGATCAAACATTACTAATAATCTCATGAATCTAATCATCTATTTGCGACACATCCGGTAAAAATGTTGGGAGTTTGAGCCTTTCGACATTTGAACACTCTATTGCTGTAACAAAACTGGAAATCATCAGTTCAATTGCGGATGTGACGCTTACACTCCCTTCTTCAATCAATACAGATTTGTTCATTAAATTATACAGATGTTGCTTATGAGTGGTTTCAAGTGATACCTCGTCATCGGAGATATTATTATATACCCAGTGATCTACGAAGGCTCTAAAAGGCTCAATGAAATCATCTGCAAGATTATAATTGTTTAATTCGCTATGATGGAAAATCCCAAAGCAAGGTAAAAAGCCATGTGCTGTCAACGATCGTGCTATGCATCCTCTAATTATGGCATATCCATAATTTAGAGCTGCGTTTATTATGTCATTTCTTCTCCTGCGAAAGTTTTCACCATATAACGCCTTAAAATAAATTTGTGATGCCCTGCTTTCAATATAAGATTTATCTCCTGACTCCACTCTTATGGATAGTTTCTTCAACTCATCTGCTTGCTCCATTTCACAGAGCTCCAAGCATCGGGCTTGATTCATCACTTTTTGTTTTATGATTTTTTGCCAGATCCGCTTTTGAAAAGGTTTAGCCATCGCAAATTGAAATTGTATCATTTTGAGCTGACGGGAATGCGAGTTAAAAGGTAATAGCAGCCCATTTGGTATATGCCTTTGATCGCACACAAATAAAGCAATATTGTGTTCGGCTATTTTGGATAGTGCAACAACCGATATCTTTACTGGCTTATTCTCTATTACGATTGATGAAATATCCTCAAGTGGTATTGTATAATCCTCAGCTTGCTTAATCAATAGTTGGTTATTACTTATTGATAACGATGCACCTGATGCTATATATATATGTCTATAAGCCATCTAGTTACACCTTTTCCTATTATTATACGATAGCCGCTTTTCACTTTTTACTTGTTGAATATTACCCAAAAAATCAACCTGCCATTTTTCAAGCTTTTTTAATGTTTTTATCCCTAAACTTAGGATTTCATAAGATTTGTCATGCGAGGTTACTGTAATCGAGGCACTGCTTATGCTGGCTTTTACATAGTACATAAAGCCATCCTTTACAGTTTTGGTTTTGCCATTTGTGAGCTTCACATTAATTCCCGATTTGTGTTCAAATTTGATAAGGTCAT
The DNA here is from genome assembly GCA_964592435.1 of uncultured Oscillospiraceae bacterium. Lineage (GTDB taxonomy): Bacteria > Bacillota > Clostridia > Acetivibrionales > DTU013 > JAAYBT01. The sequence goes on along the minus strand of CAZQCL010000117.1, from coordinate 3,429 downwards.
TAGGATATAAAGTAAATAAGAATTTGTAGGTGTTGTCAACAGTAACCCAATCCTGGTGCTTTTTATTCGCCACAACAGCTCGAATAGGAAGCTCGCTCTTTACAGTATCAGAAGCATATATAGGGATGAAAAAGTAATTACCGTTCTTGAAAAATATGTCTATTCTTACCATGCTCCCATTGTTTGTATAACCTCTTTCTTCATTAACATAAACACCCAGTGTTGTTTTTGTTGTGGTTTTTACTTTTTTAACCAAGGATCCCTGCCCGCCATCGGAAGTTGGTTTGTAAAAGGGTGTAGAAAAAGCTTTTACTGCATTCCCACTAAATTCTTTAAGGCGATTGCATAATGCATTGTAAAGGAGTAAATCGCTTTCCGGATTAAAATAACCTTCAATTGCTCCATCCTTATATCTTAACGCAGTTAGGGGAGTTTTTGATATAGAATATCCTTCTCCGACAAGCTTGGGGCTTCTTATAGTTTCATGATGACCTTGACCACAACTTTTACGGCGAGGAGCTCTCGAAACAAATATTGGTTTAATAACTTCGTTCAACGGGTATGTGGAAAGCTTCATCCTTCTTATAGTAGTTTCGGGGTCGGTCGATAACCTTGCTTCTAATTCATTCCGAAAGTCAGTCCAAGGTAATGGGAATTTGCGGATATCACTTAGGAGCATTTTTTCATCGTAGTCATCACGGCTAATGATTTCGCCGGATGAATAATCAATTTTCACCGCATTGCCCATGAAAAATAATTCACGTTGCTTATGATAATTGCTAACCCGGTTAATAATCCCATCATCAACGCATGCTATCACTGTAGCATCTAGGGCATGATGCAAATCACCTTCTTCTCGTATTTTTGTTAAACCCCATCGTTTTCTCATATAGGAAGTCACTGGGCCATTTACGCAGACTACTCTTTTTGATTTATCAGATGAATCTGCAAATTTCAGAAAGTCTCTGATATGGTTTGCCAAGGCTTTGGTAATATATCTTGTATCATTAAGATTTCTGTCTTTAAAATCTTCCTCTTCATCTTTACTAATGGATTTCTTTAATAAAAATTGTTTTTTCATATATGGTAGCTTAAGCGAATTTACTAATGCAGCAAACTTCTCTAGTTTTTTGGGCTCTGATACTAAGTATTCCATAGGAAGAAGGTTTCCTTTTTGTCTGTTCTCTTTTCCACTAACAAGCACCTTATTTATGTAACTATCATTAAAACACTTGCTGTAAGGAATTATATGATCAACATCGGCATAACCCGGCTCATTGAAAATTCTTGTAATATCAAGCTTTTTCCCTGAGTAAAGGCACCATCCATCTTGTTCCTCAAAGAGCTTAAGCTTGACGATATCTTCGCCCCTTGGATTCATAATTCCAAACTCATTAATTAGCCGCTCGCGTATCTTTTGGTTATAGGCATGGTTTTGTTCCATTGATTTTTGAGCTTCGCTACGATCTTTAAAGTTTTTTGACATTTCTCTGGCAAGCTCAATATTAATTCCTTCCGGTTGTCCGTAACAAGAAATTATGGCATTTATAACCTTAACTGACTGAGAAAGAGCTCTTTTTACAACAGGATTAGTGATTTGTTCAAAGTCCATGGCTGGAAGTTTATCGCTTTTAGTAGTGCCACTGTGTCCTCTAAAATCATAACCGGCTTCAACACAAGCCTTATCATAATCCAATCCTTCTTCAAGATATGGCAAGATGTTCTTTATTGCTTTAATTGAAAGATGCCCAGCTTTCTCAAAGGACAAGGATAGGAGCTTCTCTACAACTTCTGATTTAATACCTATTGAAGAAAGCTTTTCACTGGTAGTAAAATCATCCTTAAACACTGTTAAAATATAACCAATTTCATCAAGCTGATCAACAGTTATTTTGCTAATATAGTTCTTCTCATATGAATCAAGAGCACTTTTAATCTTATGAAATGCGATTAGACTAACAAAAGTTACTTTTTCAACCTCATCCTGCATTTTTCTCCCATAGCTTAAGCCATTAAAAGTTTCGTCTTGAGATAATGATAGTATTTTGCGTAGTTTTGTGTGCTTAAGATCCTTTGTTTGGTATGCTTGTTGAACTATTTTTGCTCTTTCTTGATCTGATAGCCGACGTATACCTTCACCCGTTTTCCTTATTCTTATGCTGTTTACTTTTGATAAAAGCATAAATCGTTCAAACGAATACGATGCCTTGACCGCTCTTTTTTCCTCAGGCTCGAACGTACAAAAACCTATCATTTTCTCTATCTGGCTTTCCCCACCTCTGTAAGGACTGTTCCCGCCAGGCCCTTGCGCAAAACTTCGCTGCGACAGAAATATATCAGTGTAAGCCTGTTCAAATTCGGGGTCAGCATACTTGTTTCCATGAGCCCTTTGCGCATTAAATATTTGGGATATTTCGTCTTTTAGTAATTCTCTGGATACCGTGTGTGAATAATCCTCCCCCTTGTTTCTCTTGTTTGCAGAAAAATCTTCGTCTAGGTACAACATTTCTCCTATTGTCCGATATCCCTTTTCATTCATAGTACCTGTATTCTTATTTACCGCAGAAAGAAGTTTGCCTGATTCCGAGCCTTTTTCACTTAATTCTGACTTTCTATTAGACTTAAAACCTCTGCGCTGAGCAATATGTATAAGAACTCTCACAAACTCTTCATCTTTCAATGGACGGTCAAGAGATTCATACCGTAGCTTGTAGATGTCCACTAAATTGGCTGAGTTGTTGTATATATCTGCAATTTGTTCTGCGGTCATAATTCCATACTTCTCAATTATATATTTAATTCGTTGAATTCGGTGCTTATGTCTTCTAATCCTCCTGCGCATTGACCTTGCGGTTCTTCTGGGTAGGGCAAGCGAAGACCCGTCCTTCGGATTCTCTGGCTTGTCAAAAATTCTTACCCCAATTCCACCAATTCGTTGTTTTGCACCATCGACTGATTCTATAGTTGCCCACCCAATTGATGTAATTCCAATATCCAAGCCTATTCTGTAATTCATAGCGTTTCCCCCTTTTTTAGAATTAGGCATCTTATGATATGTAAAATCATAATTATGTGTCATTACGCACAATATTGAATTGTCTCTGGCTCGCTTAATGCTATATGATACTGAACAAGATTATGAAGATAAACCGGTTGATTAATCAACCGGCTTAGAGCTTTGCGGCATATTGCCTTATTATAGCAACCCCGCTAACCTTGATAATGTATAATTTTCCCCTCACCATTATATTACATAATTTTATCATTTTTGTCAAACGTAATTTATAAATGTCAGCTCCGACGAGTAAAATTATTTATTGGTAGTTTAGAATATCTATTAAGGCAAGAGATATGTTAAATTTTACCATGTAGTAAATTTCATCCGCATTCCTTTTCGTTATCTTTACATCTGTTATGAATGTATATGTT
>CAZQCL010000116.1:0-6249 GCA_964592435.1 uncultured Oscillospiraceae bacterium | reverse complement strand
CAATACTCTAACTTCGTCCGCTACTCTAACTTCATCCCTTACTCCAGGTTTATATTAAATTCGGTCTTAATAGGGCATTTTGCGATGTAGCTTGTTAATATACAGATAATTCTTTCACACAATTGAGCTGGTATTCTGATGGGGTGGATCCTGTTACTTTTTTAAAAACCTTGCTGAAATAGCAAGCGTTGTCATAGCCAAGCATGTAAGAAACCTCATAGATTTTGTACTGTCCTTGTATTAAGAGCTGCTGTGCCTTTTCAATCTTTACATTATTTACATACTCAGTAAAACATACTCCCGTGTATTTATGAAAAAGCCAGCTCAAATATTCTTGCCGCCGAAGGAATAGAAGCAGCAGTTATTGATATGTTCTGTATCAAACCACTTGATAAAGCCCTCTTGTTTGATTATGCTAATAAGGCGGGTGCTGTAATAACTGCCGAGGAACATTCCATCATTGGCGGTCTGGGTTCGGCAGTTGCACAAGCCTTATGTACCCGAAACATCTCAGTGCCCGTCGGCTTTGTCGGGCTGAACGATTGCCATGCGGAATGCGGACCATATAATATGCTTCTGCAAAAATACGGTTTGGATGCAGAAGCTGTCGCAGCAAAAGTTCGTGAAATAATTTTAAAAAAATCATGAAAAAATTAACAAAACAACAATAATTTATAGGAGGAGATTTATAATGAAAGAATCAATTCACAAGTATTTTAAGGTTGGACTTATTTCCTTTATGGCCTATCCCTCCACTCTGAGAGGCGAAGATCCAAATGTTGTGGAGATACTTAAAAAAATAGCCGTCGACGATTATTTTGATGCGGTTGAAGTTAACTGGATCAAGGATGACCAGCTTCGCAGTGAGGCTGCAAAGCTTCTTGATGTATCACATCTGACTGTTTGCTACGGAGCACAGCCCCGTCTTCTGACGACCGGCCTCAATCCTAACGATGTGAACGAAGAAATGCGTGCCAAAGCGGAAGCAACACTCATGGAAGCAATAGACGAAGCTGAGCAGCTTGGCGCAAAGGGAATTGCGTTCCTTTCCGGCAAATGGGAGGAAGCGACAAAAGACCTGGCATACGAGCAGCTGCTCAAAACCACCAGAAATCTGTGTGCATATGCAAAGACGAAAAATATGATGGTGGAGCTTGAGGTTTTTGATTTTGATATAGCTAAGAAATCCCTGATCGGTCCTGCCCCCTATGCTGCAAAATTCGCAGCGGATATGCGCACCACATGTGACAACTTCGGGCTTTTGATTGACCTATCCCATATTCCGATGTGCTACGAAAGCAATGAGTTTGTAGTGCGTACATTAAGGCCATACCTTACACATTTCCATATAGGAAATACCGTGTGCGAGGATCCTTCTGCAGAGGGCTATGGTGACGAGCATCAGCGTTTCGGTTTCCCAAACAGCTCTAATGATACTGCCCAGCTTCTTAATTTCCTTCGTGTGCTTAAAAATGAGGGGTTCATGAATCCGGAAGATCCTTACGTGCTGTCATTTGAAGTAAAACCTTGGAAGGACGAGGATCCCGACGTGGTAGTAGCCAACGCTAAACGTGTTCTTAACAGGGCCTGGGCGCTGCTTGAGGATTAACAGGCTGTTGACTCTTGACAGCTTTAGTTAAAGGCAAATATATTATTGTTAACTGTAAAACTAGACTTAATAGAAGAACGGAGGAAATTAGCGTGAAAATAGTAGTACTTGATGGTTATACGGAAAATCCGGGTGATTTGAGCTGGAGCGGCCTGGAAGAATTAGGTGACTTAGTAGTTTACGACAGGACTCCCCTAAACGATGAGGAAGAAATTCTGAAGCGCATCGGTGGTGCTGAAGCGATTTACACCAATAAGACACCGATAAACAAAAGGATAATCGAAGCAGCGCCTGCTTTGAAGTTCATAGGTGTGCTTGCAACGGGCTACAATGTAGTAGATATTAACGCAGCAAAGGATAAGGGAATAGTTGTCTGCAACATCCCCTCCTATGGCACAGCGGCGGTAGCACAGTTTGCAATCGCACTGCTGCTGGAAATATGCCACCATGTAGCTCATCACAGCGACGCAGTACATGAAGGCCGCTGGGAAAATAGTCAGGACTTTTGTTTCTGGGACTATCCGCTGATTGAGCTTGCAGACAAAACCATGGGGATCATAGGGTTCGGAAGAATAGGCCAGGCAACAGCAAAAATTGCACAGGCATTGGGTATGAAGGTTTTTGCATATGACAGCTATACTAATCCGGAGCTGGAAAGTGAGACATGTAAGTATACCGATCTTGATACCCTTTTTAAGGAATCGGACGTAATATCGCTACACTGTCCCCTGTTTCCCGAAACTGAAGGCATCATAAACAAGGACAGCATTGCCAAAATGAAGGATGGGGTAATTATTCTTAACAATAGCCGCGGTCCGCTGATTGTAGAACAGGATCTGGCAGACGCACTTAACAGTGGCAAGGTATACGCAGCCGGACTCGATGTAGTGAGCACCGAGCCGATAAAGGGAGATAATCCGCTGTTGAAAGCGAAGAATTGCATTATTACACCCCATATCAGCTGGGCTCCCAAGGAAAGCCGTCAGCGTCTGATGGACATTGCAGTAGATAATCTGAGGCAGTTCATCAAGGGCGATCCTATAAATGTCGTAAATAAGTAACCTAAGGCTTTTGCGATGTAACCTTAATACAATTCAGCAGCACAATATATAGTGACATGCTTTCATACATACCCGCAATATATTGTGCTGCTGAACTTAAAACATGCTACATCGCAAAATGCCCACCTAAATGTTTTATTGACTTTATTACAGGTAATATTTATTATAAAGATAAGGGACTTTTTAATATAGTTTTACAAAGTTCTTTATCTTTATTATTCTAAAAGAAACAGGAGGTGTTCTTATGCAAAAAGCAGCATTTATGTCAGGCATTAATAAAATGGAAATTCGCGACATCGAAATGCCAAAACCACAAAAGGGTCAAGTTATCGTGAAATTAGAGTACGTAGGAATCTGCGGCTCCGATGTCCATTATTTGGAGCACGGGAAAATAGGCGACTTTATAGTAGATGGAGATTTCATTCTTGGACATGAGTGCGCCGGAACAGTGACGCAGCTTGGTGAAGGTGTAAAAAACCTGAAAGTCGGCGACCGCGTTGCGCTGGAGCCCGGCGTCACCTGCGGGCAATGTGAATTCTGTAAAACAGGCCGCTACAATCTGTGCGCCGATGTTGAATTCCTGGCAACCCCGCCATACCATGGCTGTTTACAAAACTATATTGCTTTTCCAGAAAACATGTGCTTCAAACTACCGGATAATATGAGCACAAAGGAAGGTGCCCTGGTAGAACCTCTGTCGGTTGGAATCCATGCAGCCGGGCAGGGAAATGTGTCCCTGGGTGACCGAGTCATAATACTGGGCGCAGGCTGTATTGGTCTTGTGACCGTACTTGCATGCAAAGCCTTTGGTGCTTCTGAAATAATTGTGTCAGATATTTTGCCCAAAAGGCTTGAGTACGCGAAGAAAGTAGGCGCAACCCATGTAATTAATTCGGCGGCGTCTGATGTGTTCAAGGAAATTGAGGCTTTGACCGGAGGCGAAGGTGCCGACATCGTCATTGAAACAGCCGGCTCGTCGGTAACCTACTCACAGACACCCTATTTCGTAAAACGCGGTGGAACCATAGTTCTGGTCGGAATGGCAGCCGATGATATTATAAAATTCAATTTCGCAAAGCTAATGGGTAAGGAAGCGCATATTAAAACGGTATTCCGCTACAGAAATATTTATCCTCAGGCAATTAATGCGATTTCACAGGGATTGATTGATGTTAGTCCCATCGTAACCCATGAATTTGACTTTGAGGACGCGGCAAAGGCCTTTGATTTCGTTATTAATAACAAGAACGATGTTGTAAAAGCCGTTATTAAGCTTTGATAGTGGTGTTCGAATAACTTACCGGTAAATTGTCTATAAAATATTATGACAGGAGACACACTATGATACACAATCCGATACTGCCGGGCTTTAATCCTGACCCGGCAATCATTCGTACAGGTGATGACTATTATATTGCGACCTCTTCCTTTGAATGGTTCCCCGGTATTCCGATTTATCATTCCAAGGATCTGGTTCACTGGAAGCTGGTAGACTATGCATTAAAAACAAAACGTCATATCGATATGACATCTCTTCCGCCGTCAAAGGGAGTGTGGGCTCCCTGCCTCTCTTACTGTGAGGCTGATAAGCTTTACTATGTGCTTTACTCCAATGTATACAACTCCAACCGTCTGCAGTACGATGTAGATAACTTTCTCATCTGGTCAGACAGCATCCACGGCCCCTGGAGCGATCCTGTTTATATTAATTCCAACGGCTTTGATGGTTCACTGTTTCATGACGATGACGGCAGAAAATGGGTTCTTAATCAGGAACGGGATTTCAGACCGGGGCACGAGACCATGCGGCCAATCATATTACAGGAATACAGCCCGGAGCAGAAAAAACTGATCGGAGAGCCGGTGCGTCTTACCTATGGCGCTACAGAACGCGGCTTCACCGAAGCTCCACATATCTACAAGCGTAATGGCTTCTATTATCTTGTGACTGCCGAAGGAGGCACGGGCTACGGGCATTGTGTCGCATTACTGCGCTCGGAGAATGTAACAGGGCCCTATGAAAACTGTCCCCATAATCCAATAATCACCTCAAATGTAACAGAGTTTAAGATGCGACCGGAAATAAACTATGCCATGGCCGATTTATATAACCCTGATGTGATAATACAAAAAGCAGGACATGGCTCGTTGGTAGAAACGCAAAATGGAGAATGGTATATGCCACATCTATGTGGACGGCCTGTAATGCCGCAGAAAAGATGCATACTCGGCCGTGAAACAGCAATACAGAAGATGGAGTGGACAGAGGATGGCTGGCTGCAAATGGCTGACGGCACCAATATCGCCAAGGATAGCACTCCGGCACCGAAGCTACCCGCTCATCCCTTCCCAAAGGATCCGCCCCGCTGCGATTTCGACAGCGAGGTGCTGGACCTGAATTTCAACACGCCACGTAATGAGATTACCAGAGATTGGGCTGATTTGTCCGCGCGTCCGGGCTATTTGCGGTTGCTCGGGCGAGAATCATTAACCAGCAACCATCATCCCAGCCTAATTGCCAGGCGCCTGACCGCTTTTAACGCTACCGTTACTACCAAGCTGGATTTTGCAGCCGATCGATATCAGCACCTTGCCGGGCTTACCTGCTACTATGAGCCCTCCAATTTTTACAGCATCTACAAGACCTACAGTGAGGAGCTCGACAGCAACGTTGTCGCCATAAGCGGCTATGTGAACAAAGAACATACAGACGGTGGAAAAGCCATTGCTGTCGTAGAAAAGGATGCGCCTGTGTATTTGAGGGCAGAAATCATGACTGATAAGCTGCAATTCTCCTTCAGCAAGGACGGTAATCATTTTGAAAAGCTGGGACCTGTTTTTGACATGACGACACTTTCAGACGAGGCTGTCGATTTCGGTGAATTTACCGGAACCTTTGTAGGTATGTTCGCACAGGATGCTCATCTGCGAAACAAGTACGCAGATTTTGATTTCTTCGAATACGTCGAAGGCTAGCATAACTTAGTCGTAATCAGATTCCCCGACTCGAATTTTCAGCAATCCCCCGGCAGCTGTAAAAAGAATGAAGAGCAGCAGCTTAAGTGGAGCAAAGCCATAAACAAGGAACATAAGCACAAAGCCATACACAAGATCTCCCCAGGCAGAAACAAGCATCCTCGAGCAGTATACATTCAGGTAGACATTTTTAGGCTGCAGGAGATAGGTGTCCAATTCACCGTTCATTATACTCCGCAGGGTTAAGCTCCTACGTGTAGGGCAATCTGCCCCTATGCTGCTCAAGCTTGGTATCTCTAAGCATACTCGCCTTTTGAGATATTTTGGCACAGACCCGCTTGTTTGCCAATAGCTTTTGCAGGAATTCCTGCAAAGCAAAGCTCACTGCAAATTGGAATTTATCGTTACCGTTTCAGGTAGACCATATCAACATGCTGTTCAGTCATCCACTTTGTACGATATTCTTTTATCAGACCCTATATTAGCCTTATCGCATGTACTCCTTTTTATTTGTTTTTATTCCATATATCTCTTTTCCGGTATAATACTGTTACGGGACAGGAAATTCTTCAGGGAATCGGTAGTTTTTAGCCATGCTAGTCT
>CAZQCL010000115.1:0-6319 GCA_964592435.1 uncultured Oscillospiraceae bacterium | reverse complement strand
TTATATATACATCTTCATCTGTGTATTTTTTACCAAAAACACGCATATCAGACCGATCAGGATATCTGGTATCAAAGACCCATCGCCCATTAATTATTACTTCAACATTAAATGCCATAATCCTGCATAATATCTAAATTATTGATGAATGCCATTCTTCTTATCTATAAATAGACGAAATAAAAAAGATTAATGTGATTTGAATCACTGGGTACACCTGTGCAGTTCTGTATGCAAGTTGGAATTCAAATATGTTTATCACAGGCCTATAGTATGGTAAAATACAAGAAGCACAGCCAATACAGCACCCGGGAAAATGGCTATGGCCTTGTCAGCCAAATAATTGTATTGAGCTACGAAGCCATATAAACAATAAAGAGGAGACTAATCATATGAATCTTACAATAAAAGATATGTTCAATTTAGATGAATGCTTTGAAAAAGCGATATTTGAGGGTCTGCAGTATCCCTGGGAGGCACTGCCTAAAATCAAAGCCTTTCTACTGGGATTCTCTAAAACCCTGCCAAAGGATTTTGAGAGAATAGATGAGTTTGTCTGGGTTGGAAAAGGAACGACAATAGAGAAAACAGTTGCAATTAAAGGGCCGGCCATTATCGGCTATAACTGTGAGCTGCGGCAGTGCGCATTTATCAGGGATAATGTTATTATTGGCAACGAATGTGTTATCGGCAATTCCACTGAGCTGAAAAATTCTCTGCTATTCAACAAAGTCCAGGTGCCCCATTTCAACTACATAGGTGACTCCATATTGGGTTACAAGGCTCATACAGGCGCAGGAGTGATCTGCTCCAATCTTAAATCCACAGGTGGCACAGTCAAGGTCAAGGCCGGTGATACTTGCATAGAAACCGGATTGAGAAAACTCGGAGCAATGATCGGCGACGGCGCTGAGATTGGCTGCAATTCCGTACTAAACCCGGGAGCAGTCATCGGGAGAAACAGCATTGTATATCCATTAACATCGGTAAAGGGCTATGTTCCCGAAAATCACATTTTGAAGAATGCCGGCGAACTGGTCATAAGGAGAATTGATAGCGAAGTATAAAGTCAAATACGCCAGGTAAAAAAAAAGGTTGGGGTCTACCCCAGCCTCTCCTCAATAACGGCTGCCAGCTCGGCAGCCCTTTTTGTTATGTATTTTTGATCCTTGCCCTCTATCATTACACGCACCAAAGGCTCTGTTCCTGAAGGACGTATTAGCACCCTGCCCTCCCCGTGGAACTCCTCCTCCAGTTCATAGCATAGCTTGGCTACAAGCTCATCCTCCATATATCTGTGTTTGTTCTCGTTTTTCACTTTTGCATTTTTTAATATCTGAGGCAGAATCTGCATAACACTTGCAAGCTCAGACAGCTTTTTGCCTGATGCCTTCAGTACACTCAACAGCTGCAGCATTGTGAGAAGCCCATCTCCAGTGGTATTGTATTTAAGAAAGATAACATGGCCGGATTGCTCTCCACCCAGAACATACCCCTTATCCAGCATTTCCTCCAGCACATATCTGTCGCCTACTTTGGTTTTTACCAAATTCAAGCCATTATCACGTGCCATGATATCAAAGCCAAGGTTGCTCATCACAGTAGCTACAACAGTGTTCTTATCAAGCTGCTTATTCTTTTTCAAAGCAAGCCCAATAATCGCCATAATCTGATCCCCATCCACCAGGCTTCCTTTTTCATCTACAGCCAGTACCCTATCGGCATCACCGTCAAAGGCAAAGCCCGAGTCTGCCCCGCACTCAAGAACAAAGCTTTTCAACTGAGACATATGGGTTGACCCGCAATCCTTATTAATGTTTATCCCATTAGGCTTATTATGAATAACAAAGACATCCGCTCCAAGCTCAGAAAGCAGCAATGGCGCCGACTCATAGGCTGCACCTTCGGCACAATCGATTGCTATCCTCATACCTTTTAAATCACAGTCAATTGTCCCCTTTAGAAAGCCTACATAATCGTGCAATGCGTTTTCTGCGCTACTCCTCTTCCCCAGATTTTCACCGGTTAAGAGTAAATCCTTGCAGGAATCGTTGTTTATCATTTTCTCTATGCTGTCTTCCATGCTATCAGAAAGCTTATATCCCTGGGAATTAAAAAACTTGATTCCATTAAATTCAAAGGTGTTGTGGGAAGCTGATATAACCACACCGGCATCGGCTTTATAATACCTGGTGAGATAAGCAACGGCAGGTGTCGGCGCAACACCAAGGCACACCGCCTCTGCGCCCACTGAACATATTCCCGCTACGAGCGCTGCTTCCAGCATATATCCTGAAATTCTTGTATCCATACCCACCAATATCTTTGGTGTGTGCTTCGTTTGCGCTGTCAGCACACATGCCCCTGCCTGCCCTAGCTTGTAAGCCAGCTCTGCAGTAAGCTCTGAGTTTGCAATGCCTCTTACACCGTCCGTTCCAAATAACCTTGGCATTCATCTATCCCCCAATATGGGCATTTTGCGATGCAGCATGTTTTGAGTTCCGCCAGTTGAATTATATTTTGGTTACATCGCAAGAGCCTTTATGTAATGTCATATTGCAATAATTTCGGATCTACGTCTCCTGCGTTTCATCCGGCGGTTCTTCAATCTCAGGAGTCTTTGATATCTTAACATCAGCATATACCGTTTGCAAAAGCTTTACCTGACCTGGTACATTTATACTCAGTTTCAGCTTGTGAGTTCCCTCCCCTAGGTCGGAAACGTCTACTGCGGGTCTAAGTGCTTCCGGCCTGATCGCGTTCAGCTCAGCCTGCCTTCCTCTGAACTGCAGTAACACCCGGTCTGACATGATCTCATAGACCAGTGTAGCATCATTTCTGGCATTGAGAATACTAATATCGGCTTTTCCAAACTCAATATTCCTCACAAGCAGCTTCTCTATATTAATATTCACGGTAATCTCTTCAGGTGAATTCACAAGCTCCAAATCCTCAGGTACCACCAGCGCAACAGATGAGGTATAATTGCTGTCGATCGTATCAATATCCACCTGCTCTGTCTTAATGTCTTTGACAGCCTCCATTGCTTCAGCGGAGCCTCTCACAAGCACCGTTTCCGGATTAATCAGTCTGCTCGTTTCAACATAATCAGCAGCAAGCCTTCCTCTCGTAACAAGAGAAATCGGAACTTCCTTGGCTACCTCCACCTTTACACTCACAGTAAGGTTCTTACCAAACTCAGGGATCTCCCTGCCGGCTTTATCGTAAACCTTGCACTGAACCTGCCTTGTCGTGTCCCTGTCCAAATCCTTTATATCCAGAAGTGCTTTAATTGAACCGACACTGCTGATTTTGCTTTCTTCGCCGAATATCTGTGTAGTTGACTGGGACAAAGTCGTATCAAGCAGAACATAACCCGGCTTCATTGTAATATTCTCCTCAAGGACAACATCAAAGGTACCTATCCTGTTTCTAGCCAGCTGAATCGGTATGGTTGTCGGCGTGTAGGATTCTATGACAACACCATTTTGCAGGCAGTCGAGCTGCGTCAGTTCCAGAAACCTGTCGCTTACTGATGCAATCTGTGAATAGTCAGCTATAGCCACAAAATCACTTGTTTTGATCTTATCAATGGTTTCCTGCCGGCCTCTGATTGTTACATCAACATAATTACGTACCGGACTCTTGAGCGTATAATCATTTTCCCCAAGAAAATCCTCGTTGAGAATAGTCACGGGTATATTAATAAAAACCCTGGAAATCATCGGATTTGTTAGATTTGAAACAATAATCCAGGTAAATATAGCAATCAAAATAGACAATATTTTTGTTTTCATATCTTTCCTAAACCAATTGTTTACCCAGTTCTTCACTTGGATTTTACCCTCCATATCTTCAGCTTTTTCGCGCTAGTCTCGCCATCCAAAAGATTCCTGTTCAGCGCCTTTCTTAGCGTATCTGCTGTGAGATTTCTGGAAAGACCGCCATTTAGTGCGAAAGATATTTTTCCGGACTCTTCGGACACCACTATTGCAATAGAGTCGGATACCTCAGTAATGCCCAGTGCTGCTCTATGCCTCGTTCCAAGCTCTTTGCTCAGGTTGGTATTCTCAGTTAGAGGAAGAAAACAGGCAGCTGCCTTAATCCTGTTGTTGCGGATTACTATCGCACCATCATGCAGCGGTGTATCGGGAACAAATATGTTTTTTATAAGATCACTTGATACATGGGAGTCCAGCTGAGTGCCCGTATTAATAATTTCACCGATTCTCGTCTCTCTTTCTATGACAATCAGTGCACCTATATATTTAGCCGCCAGATCGGTACATGCTTTTACAATCTCCTCGATGACTGCCGTTGTCTTAACTCTGGCACTTCCGGCTTCGTCGAAATTGAGCAGATCCTTAAATCGATTCCGTCCTATTTTCTCCAACGCTCTTCTCAACTCTGGCTGAAACAGTACAATTCCTCCTATTGCCAGAAACTGCACCATGTTTCTAAAAAGATAGTTTATGGTTTTCAGACCAAATATATTGCTTAGCTCAGTAGCCAAAAGCAGTAGCAGTATTCCCTTAATCAGCTGCCAGGCGCGGGTTTCACGGACAAGAATAATGAGCTTATATACAACCCATGCTACAATACTGATGTCAATGAAAGCCTTAATCATAGACACCGGGTCGACCATGCCCATATAACCTGCAAAATTGCTAAACAAGTCTCGCAGATTAATATTGTCAAAAAGATCCAATAATACCACACTCCTGCACTTCTGTCGGATATATCGTTAAAAAAATATCATCGATAATGTACTCATTAAAATTATACCTTTTTTAATAGCATTTGTAATCGTTTTTTGCATTTTTAACAAAAAATTAATAAACATGATTTAAATATTTCTTGGCACTTCTTTTGGCAGTCTCAATAATTTTATGCGAAGTGGGTGGAATATCGGTCATAAGATAATTAGGATAAAATCTTGTTAAGTGCAGTACAATATTCGTATCTATTGAAGAAAGCCACTTTGCAAGCTCTTCTATTTCGTCGGGAGAATCATTCAAGCCGGGAATAACTAAGGTAGTAACCTCAATGTGGCAGCTCACAGCCGCTTGTTCAACCGTCTTCATAACCCAGTCAAGAGAACCCTTGCAGTATTTTTTATAGAATTTGTCATTAAAAGCCTTTACATCAATGTTCATTGCATCGATATAAGGAAGCAGCCGTTTGAGTGGCTCAGGGTTTATGAAGCCATTGGTCACCAGTACATTTGCCAGCCCTCTTTCCCTGACAAGCTCGGCGGCTTCCAGAACGTATTCATACCATATTGACGGCTCATTATAGGTATATGCGATGCCGATGTTTCCTCTATCTACACACTCCAATGCCTTATCCACAAGTGCAGACGGCTCCAATACCATAGTGGGGACATCCTCTTGTGATATGCTCCAGTTTTGGCAATAACTGCATTTAAAATTACATCCAAAGGTACCCACCGAGAGTATCTTACTGCCTTTGTGGAAATGGTACAATGGCTTCTTTTCAATTGGATCCAGTGCTATGGAGGTAACGCGTTCATAATTCAAAGAGTACAAATCCCCGGCCAGATTTTTTCTGGCTCGGCATACCCCCGTTGCACCTGGTGCAAGCTTACATCCATGAGGGCAAAGAAGACATTGAACGGCCTTATTATCTTTTTTTTCGTAAAACATCGCTTTTTTCATCTTTAGCTGTACCTGATTACCTCAAATCTCTCCATTTTATACTTCTCCGACGGGTTTATTCCGGCCTTCTGCAATGCTATGGAAACCTGCTCTTCAGGTGTATCGATCCCTTCAAGATTCGGCAAAAGCAAGCCAGTGCGTCTGCCTGACTTTACAATCACGCCATATTTGACGACATCAAGCTCATCAATTGAACTGATAGCTTGCGCATCTCCAAGTACATCAACAGAGTACACCAGGCTATCCAGTTCAAATCCTTCGATCCTATTAAATCTTGGATCTTGTGTGCCGGCACTAATAGCATTATATATGATTTCCTCCGCAACATTTTTTCTCACGGGGGTGATTGTTCCGATGCATCCTCTGAGCTGCCCGGATTTCTTAATTGAAACAAATACACCTGCTCTTTTTTTACCCATTTCCTCAGGCAATACATCCGGAATATCAATAACAGTGCCGTCTGTAACATAAATTTCCAATGCTTTTCTGGCCAAAGTAACTCGTGGATCCTCAGAGCTCCTCAGTTCATTGATTTTTTCATGATCTACTCTGTCCAGTTTATCTATCAGGCTCTCGCCTGCCAACCTTGATCCCACCTTAAATTCCGCTATTGCATAACCCACTCCGAAAGGGCCTTCGTA
>CAZQCL010000114.1:0-6324 GCA_964592435.1 uncultured Oscillospiraceae bacterium | reverse complement strand
TTTTGTCTATACTGACAATCCCTATGGTATCATAAAGATTATCCACCTTGTCCTTGCCAAGGATGAGCAAGTTTTTGGAGCCCTCCTCCACAAGCTTCTGTGAATACGGCCTTCCGGCAGTCAGCAGCCTAGGTGCTTCCCCCTGTATGGTTTCTGCACCCCCCATCGATTGCATATCTTCAGATCCGTTATCTTTATTGCTTAAATTTTCAGCTGTATTTTCTATAGGCTCCTGCTCTCCGATTTGCTGTGCATGTTGCGGGGACAGCAAACCTTCTTCGCAGGCCACCATCAGCAGAATGATCCCCGCCAGAGAGAAGACAGCAATCCATATGAGTATGGTTTTATTGGCACGCATCTGTGTTTCTCCTTGCTGTTCTTTTCACATAATACATATTTTGTGAAATAATTACGTATACTATTCTAGTATAATGATTTTCCCATCTGTATTCAATTGGAAAAAGGTTAAAATAGCGTCAATATACTGGAAAAAGAAAAATGGGTTCAAATTAATAGATAAAGCTCCCGGACTTAAAATATCCGGGATAATGTTTATACACATTATCCCGGATATTTTTATTAATCACCCACAATGCACTTTTTTTCAGCATGTGGTCATTTTTTCAGTGACATTGCTTTCTTTACCTTCCCGATTATGTTTTCCTTTGTCAGCCCGAATCTTTCAACCAGAGCCTCCGCACTTCCGGATTTGCCAAAAGTATCTTCCGTGCCGACCTTCAGGACAGGTACCGGACACACATCCGTTACAACCTCGCTTACAGCGCTTCCAAGACCGCATAAAACATTATGCTCCTCGGCTGTTACGATTGCTCCGGTTTCTTCAGCTGCACTCAAAATCGCATCCTTATCAACAGGCTTTATCGTATGCATGTCTAGCACACGCACATTGATGTTTTCCTTTTCAAGCTCGGCAGCCGCCTTTATTGCTACCTGCACCATCAGTCCTGTTGCTATCACTGTGACATCCGTACCATTTTTGAGCATATGAGCCCTGCCAATTTCAAAATGATAGCCGGGAGTATCGGTTACCGACTCGACCGCCAGTCTTCCAAGTCTCAAATAGCACGGACCATTATATGTCGCAATTGCACGAACGGCTTCCTTCGTTTCATTGCCGTCGCATGGACATATAACGACCATATTCGGAATCACACGCATTAGGCCAAGATCCTCCAAGCATTGATGTGTAGCTCCATCCTCGCCTACTGTGAGGCCTGCATGAGTTCCCACTATTTTTACATTAAGTTTCGGATATGCAACACTGTTTCTGATTTGGTCATAGGTTCTTCCCGCAGCAAACATAGCGAAAGTGTGAACAAACGGGATCAGCCCGGTTGAAGCCATACCGGCAGCCATGCCAACCATGTTTGCCTCCGCAATGCCAACATTATAGAAACGGTCAGGATATTTTTCTCCAAACATGCAAGACATTGTACAAGTTGATACGTCCGCATCCAATGCTACAATCCTGGGATTTTCCCCAATTTCTGACAATGCTTCGCCATACGCATGTCTTGTTGCAATTTTATCAGCCATTTTTATCCCTCCAGTTCTTTCTTCTGCATGAGTAACTCGTCAAACGCCGCTGTAAACTCTTTCTCACAAGGGGTCTTTCCATGCCACTTGCACTTGCCTTCCATAAATGAAATACCTTTTCCCTTGATTGTATTTGCTATTATAATTGTCGGTTTCCCCTTTGTTGCCTTTCCTTTATCGATTGCGTCGGCAATTTGTTTCACGTCATGACCGTCTATTGAAATGACATTGAAGCCAAAGCTACTGAATTTACTTTCAAGATCCCCTGTGTCCAGTATCTCGCGGATCGTACCGTCCAGTTGAACCTTGTTTGAGTCAAGAATGATTATCAAATTGTCCAGGTTTTTAGCTCCGGCATACATGCATGCTTCCCAAATCTGCCCTTCCGCCAGCTCTCCATCCCCTATAACCGCATAGATCGTATAGCTCTTCCCGAGCTGCTTTGCAGCGACAGCCATTCCGACCGCTGCGGACAAACCCTGCCCCAAAGAGCCGGTAGACATATCCACACCGGGCACATGGGTCATTTCTGCATGACCGGACAGGTAACTGTCTATATGCCTGAAGGTTTTCAGATCTTCTACCGGAAAATATCCTCTGATAGCCAGGGTAGGATAGAGCGCAACTGTAGCATGTCCCTTTGATAATACGAAACGATCTCTGTCTTCCCATCCCGGCTCTTCCGGGCGTATGTTCATTTTTTCAAAATATAATACAGCCATAATCTCCGAAAGAGAAAAAGCACCGCCTATATGGCCGGAATGAGCGCATTCAACCATTTTAAGCCCTGCGATACGCAACTCCTGTCCAATTTCCTGCAATTTCTTAATTCTCTGAGCGTTCATAAAGATCATCCTTTCATACGATTAATAACAACTATATCCGCCATCAATAAGGATATTGCATCCGGTCGTAAAAGTAGAAGCGTTGCTCGCAAGATAAAGAACAGCCCCTGCCAGTTCATTCGGGGTTCCCAAACGCTTTATCGGACACATTGCCAGCCATGTATCCATCCATGCCTTATTACTGTTTGAAGGCGTCATGTCAGTGCATATATAACCGGGACTAATAGCATTGACTCTGATATTGTGTTTTGCCCACTCGCAGGCAAGAGATTTGGTAAGATGTATAACTCCTGCCTTTGCTGCGTTGTAAGCGACCTGTTCCTGGGGATAATTGACAATAACCCCGGACATGGAGGCCGTATTGATGATCGATCCGCCGTTTCCGTCCGCAATCATATATCTGCCTGCAGCCCTTGCTACCAGGAATACAGCATCGAGATCTATTGAAAGCACGTTGCGCCATTGCTCGAATGTCATATCCTCACATTTTACACAATGGGCAATGCCCGCATTGTTGTGAACAATATCAATCCGACCGAATTTTTTCTTTATCAGATCAAAAGCTTTATTAACATCATCCTCCTTTCTCAGATCCACCTTTATGGCGAAAGCTTCCCTGCCCAGTTCTTTGATTTGCTTTACAGTCTCGTCCGCATCAATGATATCCAGTATAGCTACATCCGCCCCTGCATCTGCCAGCGCAACTGCCGAAGCATTACCTATACCGCGTGCTCCCCCGGTAACCACGGCTTTCTTTCCCCGGAGCATAAAATAATCTAAAACACTCATAACAACACTCCCTTTCATAGTTTTTTTACATACTTAAAGACGCCTCATGTATTCATTAATATTTACAGAAGCTCAATTAAAGATTCTTTTAAAATGTAAATTAGTCCGGAAAGTCAGGTCTCAAATAGCAGGTCAATCATTTCGTATGTTTCCAGATAGTACTGTGTCATTGCAATGGATGCTCCGATAAGGACGCCAATCTCATTAAATGATGACATCCGAAGATCCAGCCTATCATATAGCATATCGGGCATTAAGTTTTTCAGGTTGTGCCTCAGTCTTGTCAAAAACTTTTCACTGTGAATAATCTTATCACCCAATACAATTACATCCGGATTGAGTATAAAAACAAGTCCCGTAAGGCCATAAGCCAGCAGCCGGGCTATCCTGTTGAGCGCCCATATGGCCAGTGCATCATCTTTTTCAAACGCTTCATAAATATCATTGAGCGTGGATTTCTCACTGAGCATGCTGTCCGGGTAATCCATCAGCCTATCTAAAACAATGCTCTGCAGTGCACGGGGAGATGCATACTCCTCAAAGGTCCCGCGGAATGCGCTGGTGCTGTTGGGGCTGTAGTTAATCGCATTAAAATTGATGCCCATATGGCCAACCTCTCCGGCAACTCCATTGGTTCCATGGAATAGCCGTCCATCTATGATAATACCCGCGCCAAATCCTATACCGCCTATAATACTGAGCATTGTGCCTTTTGTGTTGTTGGTGTTTTTTGTGTACTCCATCCAATCAGCTAGAGCGCTTAACTTCGCATCATGATGCAGCAGCACCTTGTATGCAGGGAACATTTTGCTCATTTCTTCCCTGATGTCTACCCTACTCAGCTCGGAAAACCCGTCAACCTTTGCTATCATATGCCCATCAAAGGAGAATAGCCAGCCGAGGATGCCTATAGATATCCCCAGTATTCTTCTCCCTCCGCTGTTGTCCAGAAGGTGCTGTGTATTGCGGCGGAGCTTTTCAAGGACACTGTCAATGCTATCATCATTTGTACAATCTTCTATGCGCAAGTCGGAAATATCTCCATGCACATTACAATATGCAAAGCTCAATTCATACCTGTTGATTCGTATGACCAACGTTACATAATCGCTCATATCAAGACTGATTCCTGCCGTCTTTCTGCCATTGCTGGCCACCACCGTACCTATATCGTTCACTATGCCGATCTGTAGAAAATCATTGATAATGTTTGTTATCGTCGCTTTATTCAATCCTGTTTGTCTGGCTATATCCGCCCGTGATATACTTTCATTCCTCAACAGGATCTCCAATACGGTGCAACGGTTTCTCCTTCGCATGTCATCCGCATTTCCGCCCAGTTTCATGACCGCTCCTCATTTCTGAACAAAACTTGTCTCATTAAATGATATTATATATCAAATAATAGTTTATTGCATAAACATTTTTTCTTACACACTCATCATATTTTATCTTAGAATATTTGTCAAGATGTTTTTATCAATATTTTTTTCGAAATGCATACTTTCCTTATATATATATGTTATGCCATCATCATTATAATTGGCTGCTATTGATATTTAATTGATTCCGTGGTATCCTTATAGTAAAAATTAATAAGTTTTTTAAATAAACTTTTTATAGGAAAAATAATAGAGATATGAGCACTGCGTGTAAGGGTATCATTTTTGATATAAAGGAATTTGCAATATATGATGGACCGGGGACAAGACAAACCGTATTTTTTAAGGGGTGTCCTCTTCGGTGCAGCTGGTGCCATAACCCGGAGGGTCAAAAAGCCTTTGCGGAAATATTGGTCAACAATAAAACAGGCATCCGAAAAACATGCGGCGAAGTATTGACTGTCGAGGAGCTTGTACGTCTGATTCGTGAGAACAGCAGCTATTACGCAGCTTACCAGGGAGGAGTCACTTTTTCCGGCGGTGAGCCTCTTGCGCAGCCTGAGTTTTTGACCGCTACCCTTTCTATGCTGCCAGATATTCATAAGGCAATTGAAACATGCGGCTTTTCCGGTGCTGAAACCTTCAGGTCGGTAGTAAGTATGGCAGATTATATTATGATGGATATTAAACTTGTTGACAGACGGCTCCACATGAAATATACAGGCATGGATAACAGATATATCCTTAAAAATTTATATTATCTGTGCGGTAGTCACAAGCCTTTTGTAATTCGAATTCCGGTGATTCCCGGCGTAAACGATAATGAAGCAAATTTTAGGGAGACTGCCAGACTTATCAAGGGCGCAAAAATGTTGCAACGTGTGGAACTGCTGCCCTTCCATAAAACTTCAGGTTCGAAGTACCAGATATATGATTTCAAATACGAGCCTATGTTTGATGTGGATCAGCCTGTTCATATCCCTCAGGAGATTTTCTCTGAATATGGTATAAGGAGTGTAATCCTATGACTGAACGAATCAAAGAGCTCCGACGTTTTTTTGTAGAGAATAAGCATCATCTGACACACAGGAAGCAGGCCATTGACCCACTCCTGCCAGCTTTAGCCTTTCAGCGTGATAAAATGCCGGATATGGACAGAGCTGTCGCCCGACTAAAATACATGCTGGATAATGAAACGCCGGTGGTTTTCGAAAATGAGCGTATTGCCCTTACAAGGACGATACCAAAGCCTCCTGCGCTTTTTACAGATACAGAGCTGGATTTCATAAGCACCAAGTACCGTCTTCATGAAAAAGGCGAGGTCTGCAATATTAATGTGGATTATTCCATGCTGCTGGACACAGGATTCGATGCAAAGCGTGAGGAAATTAACACTGTCATGGAAGGCTTCCGGAAAAAGAAGGATACGGACGCGGTTCGTTATCTTGAGCAATTGCTTATAATACTCGATTCGGTGGAAAAGCTGGCGGATAAATATAGGAAAGAGGCGGAAAAAACAGGTAATACGGTCGTTGCGGAAAGCTTCGCACAGATCCCGGCAAAACCTCCGACATCTTTCCTTCAGGCACTGCAAATGCTCCGTCTTCTTCATTTCACAATGTGGTGCGGTAATAACTACCACAACACTCTCGGACGTTTTGACCAGTATATGCTTAAATATCTGCGCAATGATATGAACAGGTGTATTCTGGATTATGATGATGCGCTTGAACTGGTGGAGGAGTTTTTCA